>JASHVI010000108.1 GCA_030039525.1 Thermoplasmata archaeon | reverse complement strand
CGGTGGAGGTCGGCGGGGGTCACCGCCACGACGCGCTCCGGAAGGCCGTCGGGGAGGCGCTCGAGACCGCGATCGGCCACCTGCGCGGGGGGGTCTCGGTCGACGAGATCGGCTCGGCCGTCGAGGCGGCGGTCCACGCGAGGGGCCTCAAGCCGGTCCGCAACCTGATGGGCCACACGATCCAGCCGTACCTGCTCCACGCGGGGACCTCGGTCCCGAGCGTCGGCGGGCTCGCCTTCGACCGGCTCCCCGAGGGGACGATCGTCGCGATCGAGCCGTTCGTCACGAACGGGGAGGGCCGGATCGAGGACGGCCCCTTCGGCAACATCGTGCGGTTCCGCTCCGCCCCTCCGCCGGGGGACGCGGCCGGGCCGCTCTTCGAGCGGTTCCGGACCCTTCCCTTCACCGCCCGCTGGCTGAGCGAGGGGGAGCGTCGGACCCTCGCGAAGGCCCGGCGGCACCTCCAGGTCTACCCGGTCTTCGTCGAGTCGGGGAACGGCTGGGTCGCCCAGGCGGAGCACACCCTCCTCGTCACCGCCACCGGCGCCGAGATCCTCACCCGGGCCGACTGAGGCGCTCCCCGGTCAGCCGCCGCTCCGCAGCCGCGCGTCGAGCCGCTCGCTGATCTCCAGACGCTCGAGGCCCGTCGCGACGCCGCGCTCGGCCTCGGGGAACCGGTGCGCGGCGAAGTACTCCCGGACCCGGGCCCCCCGTCCGAGGCCGACCTCCGGGAGCGACTGCTCGAGCAGCATCGCCATCAGCGGCGTCCCCCGCCAGCGCTCGGCGAGCCGGGGGAGCTGGCCCTCGTACCAGGCCCAGAGCCGGTCGAGGGCGTGGAAGTTGAACCGCCCGGCCCCGAGGACGTCCCAGACCCGCGACGCGGTGAACTCGCGGCCCTCGAGGATCGCGAGGGTCTCCGCGTAGCACCCGGGATCGCCGGTCTGGATGAGGGCCCCGGCCAGCCGGCGGGCCGCGTCGTCGGAGTCGGGGGACCGGAGCCGCTCGCGCGCGACCCGCCAGGCCTCCGCACCGCCGGTCCGGACGAAGGCGGCGGTCGCCGCCCAGAGGGCGTCCGGATCGAGCGAGGCCTCGGCGTCGCGGAAGCTCCGCCCGAGCTCCTCCGCGACCTCCGGGAGGGAATCGAGGAGGCCCATGGTGACGGCCCCCCGGAGCATCCCCGTCGCGCCGTCCTCTCCCGGGCGACGGGAGAGTCCGAGGCGGGCGAGCTGGCGTCGGAAGAACTGGGCGTGCGCCTCGCGGAGGCGCGGCGTCGCGGGGAAGTAGAGGGCCAGCCCGCGGAGCTGCTGGGCGGCCGTCAGGGCCGGGAGGTACCGGTCCCCTCGGCCGGCCCGGTCGACCGCCTCGAGATACTCGGCGAGCGACCCGTCGCCCGAGCTCAGGAAGAACCGCCGGTCGAGGAGGAGGCCCCACTGGTCGAGCTCGCTGAGCTCGTCCCAGCGCTCGACGGTCTCCCGCGCCAGCTCCGGGTCGTACCGGACGTGGTAGAACCCGGGCCGGTCGGGGTTGACCCGCAGTAGGGCCCCCGGCCGGACCGGGAACTTCAGGGGCGTCCCCTCGAGGATCCGCCGCTCGACCTTCCCGTCGACCGCGAGCTCCAGCGGGACCGGCCAGGGCGTGTCGGAGGCCTCCGGCCGCGGGTGGTAGCGGAAGCGCCGCTGGGAGACGACGAGCTCGTCCCCGTCGCGACGCACGTCGAGCACCGGGTGGCCGGGTCGAGTCACCCAGGCGCGCATCACCCGGGAGACCTCCACCCCGGAGCTCCGGTCGAGCGCGCTCCAGAGGTCGGCCCCGCTCGCCGCCCCGTACTGGTGCTCGTTCAGGTAGGCCGTCACCCCCCGGCGGAACGCCGCCTCCCCGAGGAACGACTCGATCATGCGCAACAGGCTGGCCCCCTTGCCGTAGGTCACCCCGTCGGCGATCTCCCCGATCTGCTCCGGACGCTCGATCTCGACCTCGACCGGGTGCGTCGACTCCTGCGCGTCCAGAGCGAAGCCGCGGCTGACGTCGACCTGCGCGAGGTCGGACCAGGTCCCCTCCCCCGGATGGAGGCGGTCGACGATCCGCGCGGCGACGAAGGTCGCGAAGGCCTCGTTCAGCCAGAAGTCCTTCCACCAGGCGTTCGTGACGAGGTTGCCGAACCACTGGTGCGCGATCTCGTGGGCGAGGACCATCCGGACGTACCGCCGGGTCGTCGAGCTCGTCCGGTCGTCGACGAGCAGCGAGGTCTCCCGGAAAGCGATCGCCCCCCAGTTCTCCATCGCGCCGGCCCAGAACGAGGGCACGGCGACGAGGTGGAGCTTCGGGAGGGGGTACGGGATCGCGTAGTACGACTCGTACTCCCGGACGAACCGGGCGGCGTGCTCGAGGGCGAACTGGGCCGAGCCGCTGCGCCCGGGCGGGTGGGCGACAATCGTCCGCAGTCCGGGCTCCGAGCGCCCGGTCTCCTCGAAGGGGCCGATGCCGAAGTAGAGGAGGTAGGTCGACATCCGGGGCGTCGGTCGGAACCGGATGGTCCGGGTCTCGCCCTCCTCCCGGGTCTCCTCGGCGTCGGTGTTGAAGACGACGCGGGCCGACCGAGGCACCCGGAGCGTCACGTGGAACTCCGCCTTCTCCGCGGGGGCGTCCCGGCAGGGGAACGTGCGGCGCGCTCCGGTCGGGTACATCTGCGAGGTGAGGATCTCCGCCCCCGGCCCGAACGGGGAGACGTAGAGCCCGGTGAGGCCATCCGGGAGGACCTTTCCGGAGAACTCGCACTCGACCGTGTGCTCGGCGGCCGGTCCCGCGTCGAACCGCAGCTCCTGGGCCGCGGGGTCGCACTCGAAGGGCACCGGACGGCCGTCCACCCGGACCGAACGGACCTCCAGCTCGACCGCGTTCAACCGGAGGGGACCGGGGTCGGAGGTGAGGCGGATACCGACCGTGCCCGCGAACGACCGGGCGGGGGGATCGACCGCCAGGAAGAGGTCGTAGCGCTCGATGCGCATACGGACCGGGAGCAGGTCGGTGTATTGACCCTTCGGACGGACCGACCGGGAGGGCTCTCCCGGCGCGCTCGTCCGGCGTGGGGCGGCGGCCCGCGACTGCGGCTTAATACGGGTCGGGCCGGTCGGAGCCGGGTCCGATGGCGGCCTGCCCGAAGTGCTACACCCTCCTCCCCCCGGGCGCGACGACCTGCCCCTCCTGCGGCGC
>JASHVI010000107.1 GCA_030039525.1 Thermoplasmata archaeon | reverse complement strand
CCGGGAGGACGAGCGTCGGGTAGATCTTGAGGAAGTCCGGACGATACGACGGGTCGGAGAAGAGCCGCCGGAAGTCCTCGAGGTCCTCGGTCGGGCCCATCCCGGGGAGGCCGAGCATGAGGTGGTAGCCGACCTTCAGGCCGATGTCGCGGGCGGCCCGCGTCGCGCGGGCCACGTCCTCGGTCCCGTGGGCCCGTCCGACGGCGCTCAGCACCTCGTCCCGGAGGCACTCGACCCCGATCTCGACCCGCGTGACGCCGGCCTCGAGCAGGTGGGCGAGCGTCGCCGGGTCGCACCGGTCCGGCCGGGTCTCGACGGTGAGGCCCACGAGCCGGCGCGCCGTCGACTCGTTGCGGCGCTGCGCCTCCGAGAGCGAGCCCGCCTCGCTGCCGTTGAGGCCGTCGTAGATCCCCCGGAACACCGCCTCCTGGTAGGGGCGCGGCCGGGCGGGGAAGGTCCCCCCCATGACGATCGCCTCGACCTTCGAGGTGGGGTGCCCGATCTCCTCGAGCGTCCGGAGCCGGTGCGCGACGATCGCCCGGGCGTCGAAGTTGAACTGGGCGCCCCGGAGCGCCGACGGCTCCTCGCCGGTGTAGCTCTGGGGGGAGCCGAACTCGACCCCGCCGGGGCAGTACCGGCACCGTCCGTGGGGACAGTTGGCCGGGGCCGTCATCACCGCGACGACCGCGACGCCGCTCAGCGTGCGCGTCGGCTTGCGCCGGGGGACCCCCGGGGCGGCCCCCCGGCTCGACGGCGGGGCCGTCGCGTCCCGGGAGCCCAGCGCCATCCGCGGGGGGCAGCCCTCCCCGCGTTAATCCGTGCCGGGGGGAAGGGCCCAGGTACCCTCGGAGGGCCGCTCCGACCGGAGGGCGCCGGCGACGGCGCCGGGCCGCAATCCCGTGACGAGACCGGCGGGGACGCCGGAGCGGGCCAGCTCGCGCATCACCTCGGCCTTGCGTCGGATGCCGCCGGTGACGTCGGCGACCCCCGGTCTCGGCGCGAGCCCGGCGACGAGCGCGTCGTCGAGCCGCGGCACCGGCCGGGGGCGGCCCCCGGGACCGGTCGGAGGCAGCAGCCCGGGGACGTCGCTCACGAAGAGGACGCGGCGGGCGTTGAGCCGCTGGCCGAGCTCGAGCGCGAGGGTGTCGGCGGAGAGGATCGAGAGCCCCCAGGCCTCGTCCGGGACGACGTCGCCGAAGGCGACCGGGACGCGCCCCTCCGAGAGGGCCGACCGGAACGGCGCCTCGTCGAGCCGCTCGAGCCGGCCGGAGCGGTTCCGGGCCGGGGCCGGCAGGGAGAAGGCCGGCGCGCCGGCATCGATCAGCGCCCGCAGCACCTCGTTGTGGAGGCGACGTACCTCCCGGGCCACGATCGCCCCTCCCCGCAGCCGCTCGGCCGGCGGCCGGTCGGAGGCCGGTGGCGCGGCGAGCCCGAACCGACGCGCGCCGGGGTGCCCGAAGGAGCCGGCGCCGTGGAGCACGAGGAGCCCGGGGACGGGGGGCCTCGCCAGCTCCTGCCCGAGCCGCTTCAGGACCTTCGGGCGGAGCCGCTCGACCTCGCGCTTGCGGGTGATGACGCTGCCGCCGAGCTTGACGACGAGCGGCCCGGCCTCCACTCCCGGCTCCGCCCGGCTAGGCGCGGTCGGGGCCGGTCCCGCGGGCGAAGAGGAGGAGGCCCCCGAAGGTCCCGGTGACGACGCCGACGAGGAAGAAGTCCCAGTTCCAGGTGATCAGGAACGAGGGCATGCAGAACACGGCGATCCCGCAGAGGATCGCCGTCCCGAGGAGGAACGGGAAGCTGTAGCGGGCCGATCCCTCGTGGGCGGTGGTAACGCTCGGGTGGGCCTCCATCGGACGTGCCAGGGGAGCGCCGCTCAAATCGGTTCGGTTCGTCCGGACCGGTCCCGGGCGCTCCGGAGGGCGACGCTACGCCGCCCGTGCCGGGGCGCTCACGGCCCCGGCGGGCCCGACGAGGGGTCGGTACATCCAGGCGTGGATCGCGGTGAGGGCGGGGAGCGAGGCGGGGGCCGGCGCGGGTCGCTGGCCCATCGGGGTGGGGGAGAGGAACTCCGCCTCGGGGAGGCCGTGGACCATGGCGACCGCGAGCGCCGCCACCTCCGGGGGAGAGGGGGCCAACTGGTGGTTCGTCACGATCTGGATCGCTTTGTCGAGCCAGTTCACGATCTCCGCCGGGGAGAGCGTCGCGTGCGTCGAGAGGAGCGCCGCGGGGGTCAGCGGGTCGCCGATCCGCTTCCCGAGCTCGTCGGCGATCTGACGGGTGCGGGCGGTCCCCTGCGCGTCGGCGCCGACGGCGGCGAGGAAGGTCGCCGCGTGCAGGGCATCCGGGGAGGCCCCCGGGGCGCCGAGGGCCGCGAGGATCCCGTCCCGACGGGCCAGGGCGGCGGCGGCGTCCGTCGAGAGGGCCGCGAGAAGCGCCGCCGCCTCGTCGCTCCCGCTCTTCGCCCGCAGCGAGAAGTAGTCGTCGAGCGAGACCGCGGCCTCCGGGCCGGCGGTCAAGTGGAGGATCGTCGCCGGGGTCACCGAAGAGGCCCGGGGGCCGAGCTTCGAGCGGATCCTCTCGGTGGTCGACATGATCGGGGAGTAGACCTTCTCCATCTCGGCGGCCGAGGCGTTGAGGAGCTCGGCGGCGAGGAGCTGGTCCCTCGGGTCCCCTCCCATCACCTCGAGGCCCCCCCAG
>JASHVI010000106.1 GCA_030039525.1 Thermoplasmata archaeon | reverse complement strand
CGCGAAGTCGAGGCGGCTCGATCGCCCGGGCCTCGCCGACGCCGTGGTCCTCGCAACCGCGCGAGCGCTGGGCGGGATGGTTCTCACCGGAAACGCCCACTTCCGCGGGCTTCCGAAGACCCTCTGGCTCGGCCCCTAGGGCATGTCGACCGCCCAGCGGATCCCTCGAGAAATGAGGGGTCGGGTCCGGTAGCCTCGCCGATCGCTCGGGGCCGTCCGGCCGGATCGGACCCCCGTCAGGCCGGCGGGGCGCCCGAGTCGAGGGCCTCGTCGCTCGGAGCCAGGAGCACGCCCCGGACGCCGAGGTGGGGAGCCCGTTCCAGCAGGTCAGCCCGGCCCCTCGCGGTCGAGCGCCACGCCGCGACGGCTCCGATCGGGGCCACCAGGGTGCAGACCAGGCCGACGGAGACGACCACGGTGAACCAGAAGGTGCTGAGCACGCCGTCCGTGTACAGGATGACGGCCATCGCGATCTCGACCGCCCCCCGGCTGTTGACCAGGAAGCCGAGCGCGAGCGAGTCGGAGCCCCCCCAGCGCAGCCCGAAGCGCCCGACGGAAGCGCCGACGCCGAGCTTGGAGACGATCGCGACCACCAGGAGCGCGGCGAACACCCCCGCGGCGAGGGGGGTGACGAGGAGCCGCAGGTTCACCTGGACCCCCGTTATGGCGAAGAAGAGCGGGATGAAGAGGCCCCACATGAACACCGAGAGGGTCCTCCGGAGCGAGTCGTAGACCTTCGGACCGATGCTCTCCGGGGTGACGAGCAGCCCGGCGTAGAACGCGCCGATGACGAAGGTGAGGCCGAGGGCCTGCGAGAGGAGCGCCGCGCCGAGGCTGAGTATCATCAGGATCGCGAACCCCGGCTCCTGCGTCCGGATGGACTGGCTCAGGCGGCCGGTGGCGGCCCGCCAGCCCGCGCTCTGGCCGACGTACTTCAGGATCAGGTACGCCGCGACGACGACCCCGAGGAACAGCCCGGTGGCGTCCAGCGAGGCGGCGAAGGAGATCCAGGTGAGCCGCGCCCCGGAATCGTAGACCTGGAGGAAGAGCGCGAAGACGGTGACCGCGCTGAGCTCGTTGACGAGCGCCGCCCCCATGACGCGCTCGCCGAACTCCTTCCCGACGAGCCCGAGCTCTTTCACCATCACCGCCATCACCGGGAGCGCTGTGATCGACAGGGTGATCGCAACGAACGCCGACGTGAGGAAGCCGATCCCCGGGGAGATCCTCGGCAGGAGGGCGAGGGTGAGGAGGAACGGGACGAAGAACATCGTGACGCCGAGGGCGAGCGTCGACCGCCGCATCCGCATGATCGAGCCGGGACCCATCTCGAGGCCCGCGAGGAAGAGGAGGAAGAACGTCGCGAGGAGCTGCACCGCGCTCAGCTCCGGGCTCACCGAGCTGAGCCCCACGTATGGCCCGAGCAGGGTCGGGCCCAGGAGGACCCCGGCGATCAGCTGGCCGACAAGGGCCAGCTGACCGAGGCGCAGCGCCACCTCGCCGGCCAGGATGGCGCAGGCCAGCAGGAGGAAGAGCGAGATCAGGAACTCCGTCTGCGCGCTGAGCATCGCGGTCGGCCCGCCGTAGGATGGGGGCTGGGGGAATATGGATGCTCGTGAGTGCGGGTATCCTGCCCTTGGGCGCCGTCCCGGACCGGCCCCCCGGAGGCCCGCGCGGAGGCTCCCGGTCGCCCTCCGGTCGCGGTAGATATTCCGCCGGGGGATTTCTCGGGAGTGTTTTCGCTCAAGGTTTAAAAGGCCCGGCCGCGGCACAATCCTCGTGGCCGCCTCCGCGCCCTCCTCCGGGTCCCGACCGAACGCTACGACGCCGCTCGCCCTCCTCGCGGTGATCGTGGGGATCGCCGTGCTGGGGGGGGCCGCCCTCGCCGCCGGCCTGGGCTCGGGCCTCGCCGCCTCGCACGCGAGCGGCCTGCCTCTACCGGAGGTCCCGGCGGTCCACGACGCCGCCGGACGTACCTTGGCGGCTGTCCACTATGGATACTCCGACCCGGCGCCCTCGGCGTCGGGCAACGGCACCGCTACCTCCGGACAGGGCTGCGGAGCCCCCGGTACCTGCCCGTGCCCCTCCAACACGACCTATCTTGGCGGCCCGGCCGGGGCTTGGGGTGAGTACTGCTTCAGCCAGACGGTCAACCCGAACGGGTCGACCACGTACTGCCTCTGGGCGGTATCCTCGAACTCGACCAGCGTCCCCTCTAGCCCCCTGTCGTGCGTCATATTCCTGAACTCGGAGTTCGGCTCTCCCTGCGCGCCGATTCCGCCCGGCGTGATCGTCGGCGCCTACGGCCTCAACTTCACTTTCGTCACCACCCCCGCGAGCGGATCCGGGCCCGCCCCGCTCAACTTCACCTGGAACGCGAGCGCGGGGGGTGGAGGGCTCCCGCCGTACCATTTCGTCGTCTTCATCGACGACGCGGCGTACTCCTACCTGTCGACGAACGCGTCGGGCTCGGTGACCCTGACGAGCGACGGCCTCTACGAGGTCGACGCGATCGCCTTCGACTCGTCGTGCACGCAGAGCGCCTTCCTCTCGCTGCCCCTCCAGGTCTACGGATCGCTGGGACCCTCGCCGGTCCAGATCACCCCGACCGTCTCCTCCCCGACGGTCCCGTCGAACGTGACCTACGCGGTCAACTCGAGCCTCCTCCCCGCGGGCTGGTCGGTCCAGTGGGACACGCCGGGGATCTTCTCCTCCCCGACCGGCAGCGGATCGACGTGGGACGCGCAGCTCGACGGGAACTACACCTACTTCTTCCCCGGGACCTACTCGGCGACGGCCTGCTTCGTCCAGCCGGACGGGTCGGTCTACGCCTGCGGGACCTCCCCGAACGTCACCGTCGGCGGAAGCTCGCCGGTCACGACGAGCGTCTCGATCGCCCCCGGACCGTACCCGACGAACGTCACCTACGCCGCGACGCTCAACCCCGGCGTCTGGCTCCCGAGCGGCATCACGCTCGACCTCTACGCCACGAACGTGAGCGGGGTCGGATCGCTGAACGAGAGCTCGGGCTCCTCCGTCACGCTGACCGTCTCCGAGGCCTGCGGGTACCCCTCCACCCCGTGGGTCCCGACGGCGGGGGTCTGTCCGTGGCCGGCGACCTTCACCCTCGACGGTCCCCTCGGCGGGACCGACGCCGGGTATCTCGGGGGCGAGTCGATCGTCGCGAACCTCACCGCGAACGGGACGCCCTCCACCTGGCTCCCGAGCCTCTCGGTCAGCTACGGGCCGATGAACGGCTCCCTCCCGCTCAACTTCACCCTCAACTTCACCATCTCCGGCGGCGTCGCGCCGTACTACTACAGCTACTCCGTACTCGGACGGACCAGCGGCGCGGCGAACGCGACGTTCCTCCCGACGAGCGCGGGCTCCGCGAGCGGCTGGAACGGGTCGACCGTCAGCGCGGTGGTCCCGCTCAATGCGACCGGGGTCTACTGGGTCCAGGTCTTCGCGGCCGACTCCGAGGATCACTGGGTCGGGGACTCGCTCCCGCTGATCGTGCTCGGCAACGTCTCCCCGCTCGCCCCGCTGAAGGTCCAGGCGTCGCAGGTGAACCCGGTGCCGGTGGTCGGCGGCGGGTACGCCCTCTTCTCCGTCAGCGTCTCCGGCGGCCTCGGCCCGTACGCGGTCCAGTGGGCCTTCGGGGACGGGTCCTACGCCTCCTCGATCCCGGGCGTCCCGGTCTCGCACACGTACGCCGCTCCGGGGACCTACGACCCCACGGTCACCGTCACGGGAGCCGGGGGCCGCTCCGTCACGGTCGACCTCGCGCCGGTCGTGGTCTCGCCCGCTCCCGCGAGCGGCCACGCCCCCGCGACGCCGCTCACCAGCGGACCCGCGTTCCGCGGCGACGGGCTCTCCTTCGCCTGGGTCCCGGTCCTCGCGGCCGCCGCGATCGCGGCCCTCCTCCTGCTCGTGGGCCTGCTGAGGGTCCGGTCCGAGGCCCGGGACCGTCGCGAGGGGGAGGCGCTGCTCGAGGAGGCCGGCCGATTCGGGCCCGGCGGAGCGGCGCCGCCCTCCGCTCCCCCCGCCCCGTAGCCCGTCCGGTGGGACGGGACCCCGGGGGCCCTTCGAGCCGGTGGAGAATCCCTCATCTCCCCGGAGGGCCGGGTTCCCGGCCCCGATGCGGCGCTCCCTGGGTCGACCCGCGGTGCTCCTCCTCGGCCTTCTGGCCCTCGGGTCCCCCGCGGCCGCCGTCGGGGCGCCCTCCCCGGGAGTCGTCCACGGTCCGGAGGGTCTCACCCTCTCCGCATCGCCGACCTCCGGGACCGCGCCCCTCTCGGTCCGGTTCGAGCTTTCGACCCCGAACGGGACGCCGCCGTACCTCGAGTGGGCCTTCGGCGACGGCCGCTTCCTCAACGGGAGCGGCGCGAACACCTCCGCCCCGGTGCACGTCTACCTGGAGGCGGGCTCCTTCCTCTGCGTCGTCACCGCGGTCTATCCGAAGGGGTCGGTCAACGCCTCGGTGCCGATCGACGTCCGGACCGGGAACGTCACGGTCTCCGTGACCGCGTCGCCGAGCTCCGGGACCGTCCCGCTCACGGTCTGGCTGAACGGCACGGTCTCCGGCGGCACCGGGACCTACCTCGGCTACCGGTGGTCCTTCGGGAACGGGCAGAACGGAAGCGGGCTCTCCGTCCGGTACACCTTTGACGCCGCGGGGACCTTCCCGGCGACGCTCACGGTCACCGACAGCGCGGACCGGAACGGTTCCGCCACGGTCGACGTCCGGGTCCGGGCCGTCGAGGGGGGCGACGGGGACGCCGCGAGGCTGCTCACCGAGCCGATCGTCCTGATCTTCGCCGCGATCGGGGCCGTCGCGCTCGTCGCGAGCTTCCTGTGGGTCCGCTCCTCCCGACGGTCCGCCCAGCGCTCGACCCTCCCGGCCGGTGGCGACGCGGCCCGGGGGCCCCCGGCGCCTCCCGAGGCCCTCCCGGCCCCTGCGTCCCCCGGGGCGGTCGTGGCCGCCGTCGCGTCGGACGGGCCGGAGGCCGACGAGGCACCGCACGGGGAGGCCGGCTCCGAGCGGCCCGCGGCCCTCACCTACGGGATCCTTCGACACCTCGCCGGCCTGCCGAGGGTCTCCCCGGGCGACGCGATGGTCCCCCGGGAGTTCACCCAGGCCGGCATCGCCGAGGGGCTCGGCGCCGGTCAGAGCGCCGTGAGCCGGGTGCTCCGGCGGCTCGTCGCCGCGGGGGCGATCGAGGTCTCCACGCGACACGTCCAGGGCTCGGAGCGCCGCCTCAGGGTCTACACGCTCACCGACCGGGGCGAGCGGCTCGGTCGGGCGCTTCGGGAGTCCCCCGGGGTCCCCGGCGGGGGAGGACCACCCCCGCCGCCGGGGTAACGGGCGGGCCGCAGGGGGACCGCGCGACCTACGGCCCCGCGCTCACCCAGGTGACGTTGAAGCTCGACCCGCTCCCGGAGAGCGCGCTCGGCGTGGCCTTGGTCGCCGACCCGCGCGCCGTGACCATCGTGATCGAGACCGCGTTCGAGAAGGAGCCGATCGTCCCGGAGGTCCCGGAAATCGTGGCGTTGTCCGTCGTGGCGACCCCCGTGTAGCTCCGGCCAAAGTCGACGACCCCGAAGTCCGCGAGCGGAAGGATCCGGTTGGAGTACGGCGCCTCGGCGATCCACTCGGCGCTGGTCCGGTCGGCGGAGCGCTTCGCGGTCTTCGAGAAGGAGTGGCCGGTGGTCACGTCGGTCAGCTTCAGCGTGAACTTCCCGCCGGCGAAGGAGACCGAGGCGGAGATCACGTCGCCCGGCGAGATCGTGAGCGACGAGATCAGGTGGGACCCGGCGGGGTACAGCTCGTACCAGGCGTAGTAGCTCGGGCTCCCTCCGCTGCAGTCGGAGTCGGTGCCGAGCTGCTCCACCGTGGGCGAGGAGTAGCCGTCGATCCCGACCCAGAAGGAGGCGTACTGGCCGGTCGAGGGGCAGCGGCCCTGGATCTTCGGCTCGATCCAGGAGGCCGTCACCTTCGAGACCGAGTGCGTCGGGCCGGTGACGGCCCACCCGGCCCAGTTGGTGCTCGACGTCGACGAGGCCGCGGGGCCGCTGAGGAAGAGGGCCGGAGCGGCGCCAACGCCGGAGGCGACCTGCGCGACGGAGGCCGAGATCCCGACCGCCGGGGCGAGGGCCATCACGACGACGAGGCCGAGCGCGAATAGGCGGCTGCCGGGGGCTGCGGGGGCGGACATCGACGCGGGGATGCGCCTCCCTGTATGTAGACTCCCCGGAGTCTCAGCGACCGCTCGGGCCTGCGGAGGTCCGGCGGGGTCCGATCGACGCGAGAATCGCGGCGCGGACGGCCGCGCGCCGGCGCTCGGAGCTCCCCCGCTCCCGCTGGGACCGGCCCCATCGGTCGCTCCGATGGGTCCACGCGACCCCGAGCTCCACCCTCCAGAGGACGAGGCGGTCGGGCTCGGCGAGGGGCAGGGTGAGCCTTCGCTCCCCCCGGATCGCGCCCTGGAGCTCCGCGGCCGTCAGACGGCCCTCGGAGTACTCCCGGAGCGCGGCGACGATCTTGCGGACCATCCCGTAGGCGAACGAGCGGGCGGCGACCTCCACGAGGACGAACTCGGCCGATCGACGGACCTCGACCGACCCGATCTCCCAAGGGCGCGCGCGGTCCGCCGGCAGCTCGCGCCCAAAGCTCCGGGCGTCCACCGGGCCCCGGAACCAGCGGGCCGCGCGCCGGTACGCGGCGAGGCGCGCCACCTCCCGGGGCTCGTAGTAGCGGTACACTCGGCGGCGGGCGGAGCGTACCCGGAACCCGTCGGGAACGGGGGCCGCGGCGTCGAACCAGAGATCGGGCGCGATCGAGTTCAGCGCGCCGAGCAGCGGTCCGCCCGCCCGCTCGCTGGAGATCGCGAGGACGTTGGCCCGCGCATGGACCCCCCGGTCGGTGCGGCTCGCGACCTCGAGCCGGAGCGCCTCGGGGGCCGGTGCGATGCCCCGGCGGGACGCCCCCCGGAGGATCTCGCCCTCGACCGTGCGTTTCCCGGGCTGACGGGCATAGCCGGCGAAGCCCGCACCGTCGTAGCCGAACCGCACGATCCAGCGCGTCGTCGCCGGGCCTCTCGAGGCGCTACGGCGCACCGGCGCGCCGGGCCGGTCGCTTACGCGCAGCGGCCGGAGCCGCCGGGGTCGGGGGCTCCGACGCGGGCACCACGGCGGGCGCGGGGGCCG
>JASHVI010000105.1 GCA_030039525.1 Thermoplasmata archaeon | reverse complement strand
CCCGATCGGCGACAAAGGCCGCGAGACGGTGGGTCGCCTCGATGGCACCATAACTACAGGGTTAAATGACAACGACCTCCGGCCGCTGACGGGAGGGAAAATGGGCTGGTGACTGAGCATGATTCATCATGGCACGCACCGCCGCCCGCCTCAACGATATATATTCAAAATGTTATGTGACATCCGCGCGGGGTCCCGCGCAGGAGAACGAAACCATGACGATGTCGATGACGGCGCCGAAGTCCCGGATGCAGAACCCCGCGGCGATCGTTCCCGAGGCGATGGCTCCGCTGCAGGCCCTCGGGCAGCTCCTCGGCCAGCTGAAGGGCGAGCCGGCCCGGGCCCTCTCGTTGGCGATGCTACGGGCCAGCCAGCTGAACGGCTGCGCGCTCTGCCTCGCGGGGAGCTGCCAGACCCTGCGGGGGCTCGGGGAGTCCGAAGAGCGGCTCTTCGCCGTGCCGGCCTGGCGGGAGTCGACCCGGTTCTCCTCCGCCGAGCGCGCGGCCTTGGCCCTCTCCGAGGCGATGACCCGGATGAGCGACCGCCCCGACCCCGTTCCGGACGCCGTGTGGGAGGAGGCGGCGAGGCACTTCCCGGAGCGGGAGCTCGCCTACCTGGTCCTCGGGATCGCGACGATCAACCTCTACAATCGCGTCAACGTCGCCACCCGCCAGATCGGAGCGGACTGGGAAGGGAGCGCCCCCCGCGACGGGGCCGCGCGCGGCGAGCGCTGACGAAGGGCCCGGATCGATTCGACGCCCCCCCCGGCGAATCACTCGGTGCTTCGGGAGGTGGGGGGCCCCTCGGGGCCGACCGGCTCGAAGAGCTCGATCCAGCAGCCGTCGGGGTCGGAGAGGAAGGCGATCCGGTCGGCGCCCTCAACGAACGGGGGGATCCGCAACCGAGCCCCGAGCGCGACGAGGCGGCCGATGGTCTCGTCGAGCCCGCGGACCCGGAACCCGAGGTGATCGAGCTCGTCGCCCTCCCGGTACGGCGGGTCGTCCGGGTAGAAGTTGAGCTCGAGGATCGCCCCGGTCTCCGGGTCCTTCAGCTCCTCCCAGATCCCCCCGGTCGCCGTGCGACCGGCGGTGACGGCCGCGAGACCGAGACCCTCGCAGTAAAACCGCCGCGCGCGGGCCAGGTCCCGAACCCGGATGCCGGTGTACTCCAGCACATGGGCCCCCTGTCGCGGCGGGCCATATCCTGCGCGGAGCCGTCGGCCCGACGAGAGCGGTGAGGAGGTAGGAGACCGCGGTGGGAGCACGGGGATTTGAACCCCGATATGCGGGTCTCTCCGCGCGCTCCAGTCACTCGTCATCGGGACGGGGAACCCGTCCCTCCGCAGACCCTGATGGTTCCCAGGACCGCAGATCGCGGTCCTAACTGGAGCCCGCTGGTCTACCAGGTTAGCCTATGCTCCCTCCGCTCCCGGGGGAGGGACCGGCCTCATAGGGTTTGTGCGCGGCGGGCCCGGCGCCCGCCGCCTCGGCGCCCTCAAGCCTTCCGGCCGCTGCGCTCCCCGGATGCCCGCGCGACCGAAGGCGGTCGTCTCCTGGAGCTCCGGCAAGGACTCGGCGTTCGCGCTCTGGGAGGCTCGTCGCGGCGGGGAGCTCGACGTCGTCGCGCTGCTGACCACCGTCACGGATTCGTTCGCGCGCGTGTCGATGCACGGGGTCCGGGAGGAGCTGCTCGAGCGGCAGGCGACGGCGCTGGGTCTTCCGCTCCGCCGGGTGCGGATCCCACATCCCTGCCCGAACGAGACCTACGAGCGGGCGATGGCCGCCGAGGTCCGTTCCCTCGAGGCCTCGGGGGTCTCCCGGATGGTGTTCGGCGACCTGTTCCTCCGGGACATCCGGGAGTACCGGGAGTCCCGGCTCGCGTCGACCGGGATCCGGCCCGTCTTCCCGCTCTGGGATCGCCCCACCGCGGAGCTGGCACGCACGATGGTCGACTCCGGGCTCGAAGCCTACCTGGTGTGCGTCGACCCCCGCCTGCTCCCCCGTCGGTTCGCGGGCCGCCGCTACGACGCCCGTCTCCTCGAGGAGCTGCCGGAAGGGGTGGATCCGTGCGGCGAGCGGGGTGAGTTCCACACCTTCGTCGCCGACGGCCCGATGTTCTCCCATCGGGTTCCCGTCGAGGTCGGCGAGACCGTCGAGCGGGAGGGCTTCGTGTTCACCGACCTCAAACCCTCGGGGGGCTCCGCCTAGCGTGGCGCCGCCGAAGAGGAAGCCCGCCTCGGCCAACGACCCCCGTCGCGCCGCAGCGACCGCGGGCCTCGCCGCGCTCCGACGCGCCGGCGCGATGAGCGACCTCCTGTTCCTCTACGAGTGCGAGACCAGCGAGGTGTCGAGCCTCAGCCGGCTGGCCCGACGGCTCGGTCTCAGCACCCAGGCCGCCTCGCACACCTACCGAGGGCTCGCCCGCCGGGGGCTCGTGACCCTGTCCGGTGGGAGGTACCGGTCGACGGTCGCGGGCGTCGACCACCTCCACGCCACCTTCCGGGCGGTGCGGGACGACCTGGCGGAGCGACTCGATCGCCTCCATGTGGTCCGCACGACCCACGCGCTCGCCGACGGGGCGCTCCGCGCCGGGGAGACGGTCTCGCTCTCGCTGCGGGACGGTCGCCTGGTCGCGGCGCCCGGCCCCGCCCGAGCCTCCCGGGGCACGACCCAGGGCCCCGCCCGGAAGGGGGAGCTCGTCGAGGTCGGGGACCTCGCGGGGATCGTCCCCCTCCCGTTCGGCCGGCTCCGCGTCCTCTCGATCCCGCGCGCTCGCCTCCGCGACCCGGCGCTCGTTCCGGCCCTGCGGGGGGCCCTCGATCCCCGACGGACCGGACTCCTGCTCGCCTTCGGGCTCGAGGCCTCCCACCTCGTCGACCGGGCCCGGCCGCGAGCCCGGCCGGTCCGGTTCGGCGTCGCGGCGGCGGCCAGCGAGGCGGCGAAGCTCGGCGTCGACTCGACGATCGTGGTGCTGGACGCCGAGATCCCCCGTCTCTTCCGGCAGCTCCCGGTTCCGGATGACCCGACCTTCGAGTTCGTCGAGCTCCCGCTGGAGCGGGGACCGCCCCGGCAAGGGAGAAGCGCCGGAAGAACGCCGCGAAGGGGAGCCTCCGCGCCCTGAGCACCGGAGCGGGCCGGCGGGATGCGGCGCCCTCCGGGGGGATCAGGCCCCGAGCTGCTCCCGCACCCGTCGCACGGCGTCCGCGGGGTCCCGGACCGGGATGGCGCCTTCGCGACGCAGCCGCTCGCGCGCGGCCTCGGCCCGGCCTTCCACGAAGTCGAGCGGCCGTCCGCCGGGGGGCTCCACCAGCAGGACCCGGCCGGCGGGGACAGCGGCGAGCAGGTCCTCGAGGTTGGCGAGATTCCCCGGCCCGACCGGGAACGGCGCGACCACCACGACGCGCGC
>JASHVI010000104.1 GCA_030039525.1 Thermoplasmata archaeon | reverse complement strand
GCCGTGGCCGCGCGGGAGTCGGGGGGCACGTCCGGTAGCAGCTGCGCCAGCTGGGCTTCGAACGGCATCCCGGTCGTCGCGAGGTAGTGGACTCGCGCCTCTTCGAGGGGGATCCCGTAGGCGCGGTTCAGGACATCGGCCGCGACGTGGCTGATCCGACCGATGCTGTCGACGACCGTGCCGTCCATGTCGAAGACCACGACCCCGCGCGCGACGCGCCGAGGCGCCACGGGGGGCTCCTGGACCGGAAGCCGGCCGACCTCCGAGCGCGCCGAGACGGGCTGGTCGAGCATCGGCAGGGGGTCCCCCTCCGGGACGGAGTCGGCCGAGTACGGGGTCGCCGGGGCGGGAGGGGAACGGCGCGCTTTGGGCACGGGGGGGCCAGCGGGGTCGCCGCTTAAGAAGGCCCCATAAGGCGCCGCGGCCTCCGCTCGGTCCGCCCGTGCCTCATCCGAGTCGGGTCATTCGAGGGGTCCGCTCGCGCCACCTCGAGGGCCGGCGGATCGTTCTGGGGGTCTCGGGCTCGATCGCCGCGGTCGAGGCGCCGCGGATCGCCCGCGAGCTGCTCCGGCACGGGGCCGATGTCGTCGCCGTGATGACGCGCGAGGCCGCCCGGATCGTCACTCCGGAGGCGATGGCCTTCGCCACCGGGCACCCCGCGATCTCGGAGCTCTCGGGCGACGTGGAGCACGTCTCCCTGCTCGGACCCGGCGAGGGCCGCGCGGACCTGCTCCTCATCGCTCCGGCGACCGCGAACACCCTCAGCAAGATCGCCCACGGGATCGACGACACCCCGGTGACCTCCTGCGCCTCCGTCGCGCTCGGCGGGGGCGTTCCCGTGCTCCTCGCCCCCGCGATGCACGGCGACATGGCGCGGAACCCGGCGATCCGGGAGAACCTCCGTCGCCTTCGACGGTTTGGCGTCGAGCTCGTCGATCCGGTGCGGGCCGAGGGGGAGGAGAAGATCGCGCCCCCCGAAGTCGTCGCGGCAGCGGTGGTCCACCGACTCGCGAGCGGCCCGCTCGCGCGCCGGTCGGTGATCGTGATCGGAGGCGCGAGCCGGGAGCCGATCGACGAGGTCCGCTCGGTGACGAACGAGAGCTCCGGGGCCACGGCCGTCGCCATCGCGAACGAAGCGTACCTCCGCGGGGCCTCCGTAGCCCTCTGGGCCGGGGCGATCCGCCACCCGCCCCCGTCGTACGTTCCCGTCGAGCCGTGGACGAGCGTCTCGGACCTGCTGGCGCTCGGCCGTCGGCGGCGCAGCGCGCTCCGTGCGAGCGCGGCGATCCTGGTGCCCGCGGCGCTCTCCGATTTCACGGCCGCGCGTCGGCCGGGCAAGATCGAGTCGCGCGGCGTTCGGGAGCTCACGCTGACGCTCCGGAAGGCGCCCAAGGCCCTCCCGGAGCTGCGCCGGCTCGCCGGAGGCGCCCCCCGCCTCGTCGGGTTCAAGCTCGAGGCCGGCAAGGACGAGGCCGACCTCGAGGCTCGGGCGCTCGAGCTCCTTGCGGAGGCTCGTCTGGATGCCGTCGTCGCGAACCGGGTCTCGAACCTCGGAGGGGACCGGGCGGAAGTCCTCTGGCTCTCCCCGGGGAGCGAGCGCGAATGGATCCGCGGAACCAAGCCGGAGGTCGCCGCCGGACTGCTGGACCGATTGGAGTCGATCCTCCCGCCGCGCGCCGGCGGCCCGCGACGCCGCCGCGGAGCCGCGACGTCCTCGCCCTCGGAGGAACCGCCCCCGCTCGGGGGGGGCCCTTAAGAGCCGACGGGCCTCGGCGCCGCCGGGCGACCCCATGGTCAAGCTGGCGGAGTGGCGGGGCAAGGAGATCTTCCGGAGCTACGGGATCCCGGTGCCGAGGGGCGCCGTCGTCCGGAGCCCTGAGGACGCTCGGAAGGCCGCGGAGAGCGGCTCCGTGCCGCTCCCCTGCGTGGTGAAGGCGCAGGTCCTGGCCGGCGGGCGGGGCAAGGGGGGCGCCGTACGGTTCGCCGACTCGCCGGCCGCCGCCGCCGAAGCCGCCCAGGCGATCCTCGCCCTCGAGTTCAAGGGGGAGAAGGTCCGCGAGGTCCTCCTCGAGGAGAAGCTCGCGATCGCCAAGGAGCTCTACGTCTCGATCAGCCTCGACCGGTCGCGGAGGGTCCCCCTCCTGATGGCCAGCGCGCAGGGCGGCGTGGAGATCGAGACGGTCGACGACTCCGCGCTGCTTCGGGTCGAGATCGATCCGTTCGCGGGCCTACTGGCCTACGAGAAGCGACGCGTCGCCGCGGCCCTCGGCGTTTCCGGCCCGGTCCGGGCCTCCCTCGACCGGCTGCTCGACCAGCTGTGGATCGTCTTCCAGAAGGAGGACGCGGAGCTCGTCGAGATCAACCCGCTCGCGATCGTGGGGGACGGGGTGATCGCCCTCGACGCGAAGGTGATCATCGAGGACGACGCCGCCTTCCGACACCCCGAGTTCAACGAGGTCCGCGACGACCGGACCCCGCTCGAGGAGATCGCCCGCGAGCAGGAGATCGCCTTCGTCCAGCTCGACGGGGACATCGGCGTGATCGCGAACGGGGCCGGTCTCACCATGGCGACCCTCGACGTGCTCACGCAGTACGGGGGCCGTCCCGGGGTCTTCCTCGACCTGGGCGGCACCGACGACCCGAAGAAGGTCACCCAGGCGTTCCTCCTGATGGCGAAGGCGCGCCCCTCGGCGGTCTTCCTCAACATCTTCGGCGGGGTCACCCGCTGCGACACCGTGGCCCTCGGCCTCGTCGACGCCCTCAAGGAGGTCCCGGAGGCGGAGCGATTCCCGCTCGTCGCCCGCATCCGCGGGAACAACGAGGCGCGGGGCATCGAGATCCTTCGGGCGGCCGGGGTCGGGGCGCGCACCGACCTCAAGGAGTGCGCCCAGTCGGTCGTGGCGGCCGCGGCCGGACGCCGCGTCGCTCCGGGGGCCCGCGCATGACGGTGCTCGTGGACTCGGGGACGAAGGTCGTCGTTCAGGGGATCACCGGGCACCAGGGGACCGTCCACACGGTCAACATGAAGGCCTTCGGCACCGCCGTCGTCGCCGGGGTCACCCCGGGGAAGGGCGGGAGCCAGGTCGAGGGGGTCCCCGTCTTCGACTCCGTCGACGACGCCGTCCGACGGACCGGCGCGAACGCCTCCTGCATCTTCGTGCCGGCCCCGTTCGCGAAGGACGCCCTCCTCGAGGCGGTCGATGCCGGGATCCGGCTCGCCGTGGTCGTCACGGAGCACATCCCGTTCCACGACATGCTCGTGATGTACCACTACGCCCGCTCGCGCGGCGCGCGGATCATCGGTCCGAACTGTCCCGGGATCGGCGCCCCGGGAAAGTCGAAGGTCGGGATCATCCCGAACGTCGTCTTCCGCCCCGGCCGGGTCGGGGTCATCTCGCGCAGCGGCACGCTCACCTACGAGATCGTGAACGGGATCAAGGAGCGCGGCCTCGGCCAGTCGACCTGCCTCGGGCTCGGCGGGGACCCGGTCGTCGGCACGAGCTTCGTCGACGCGCTCCCGCTCTTCGAGGCGGACCCGGAGACGGACCTCGTCGTCCTCGTCGGGGAGATCGGCGGGACCGCCGAGGAGGACGCGGCCGAGTACATCCAGCGGCATGTCTCGAAGCCCGTCGTGGCGTACGTCGCCGGACGTTCTGCGCCGCCGGGCAAGCGGATGGGCCACGCCGGGGCCATCATCGCGCGCGGCAAGGGGACGGCGGAGAGCAAGCTCACCGCGCTCCGGAACGCCGGGGCCCAGGTCGCGGACTTCCCCTACGAGATCCCCGACCTCGTCGCGGCGCGCCTCGGGGCCTCCGCGTCGCGATGAGCGGCGTGCCCCCGCCGCGGGGCCCGCGGCACGAGGAGCCCCCGGCGGAGCCGTGCGCGGTCGCGGAGTGCGGCCAGCCGGCGGTACGGCACCTCGCGCTCGCCGAGGCCCGGAAGGGGCTCCCGGAGGTCCTCCCGAAGGAGGGGCGTAGGGCCCCGCTCTGCCGCGCCCACTACAAGGCGTGGAAGAAGGCCACGAAAGAGGCCCGCACCCTGGACCGGCTCGGCCGTTAGGCGAGAGGGCCGGGGGACCGGCCCGCCGTCGGTCCGGTCCCCGGTAGGAAAGGGTTCGATCCTACTGCTTGCGCATCTTCTGGGCCCGCATGCGGCGGCGCATCCTCTTCTTGCGCCACTTCCAGCGCATGTGGCCGCGCTTCTTCCAGACGCGTGAACTCCGTTTCATTCCCTCGGGCTCGAAGT
>JASHVI010000103.1 GCA_030039525.1 Thermoplasmata archaeon | reverse complement strand
GTGATCCTCGACTACACCTCGATCGCGAACGACCAGACGGCGGTGCGGCGCATGAGCATCGATCTGAAGAACATCGCGAAGGACACCGGCGGCGACGTGGCGGGGATCGCGAAGAACCTGCTCGCGCTCACCCCGGCCGGGATCCGGATCGACCGCCAGAAGATCCGGCCGAACTTCTGAGCGCTGCCGCGCGCATGAAGATCGCGCTCGACCGCCGCGAGGCGGTCGCGGCGTCGGTCGACGTCGTGGTCGCCGGCGTCGCCGAGCGGGCCGAGAAGGACCCGCTCCCGAGGCGCCTGCAGCGGGAGAGCGAGGCCTGCAACGGCCTCCTCGCCGCGGCCTGGCAGCGGGGCGAGATCAAGGGGAAGCGCGCCGAGGTCACCGTCCTCCACCGGCCCGACGGCCGCGGCCGGGTCCTCATCGTCGGGCTCGGACCGGTCGCGGGACGGGACGCGGAGGGGATCCGCCGCGCCGCGGCGACCGCGGTCCGCGCGCTCAAGGGGAAGGGGGCCCGGACGGTCGGCTTCAAGCTCGCCTCCTTCGTCTCCGACGGCGCCCGCTCGGAGGCCGCCGTCCGAGCGATCGCCGACGGGGCCGCCCTCGGCGCCTACGAGTTCCTGAAGTACCGCTCCACGAGCGACGGGGGCGTCGAGGAAGCGACGATCCAGCTCGGCGAGGAGCACCAGCGGGAGGAGTCGGGGCTCCGATCGGCCCTCGATCAGCAGCTCGAGGTGATCGAGGCGGTCCTCTACACGCGGGACATCGCGAACGTCCCCGCGAACACCGCGACCCCGCAGTGGCTCGCGGAGGAGGCGCTCCGGCTCGGGAAGGAGCTGGGGGTCAAGGTCACCGTCTTCGACGAGGCGAAGCTCGCCGAGATGCACTGCGGCGGCCTGCTCGCCGTCGGCGGCGGCTCGGACCACCCGCCGAGGATGGTGGTGCTCGAGTACCCGGGGGCCGGCCGGTCCGGGAAGACCGTCGCCGTCGTCGGGAAGGGAATCACCTTCGACTCCGGCGGGATCTCGATCAAGCCCGGGCCGATGATGGCCGACATGAAGTTCGACAAGTCCGGGGCCTGCGCGGTGCTCGGCATCGTGCGGGCGGCGGCGAGCCTGAAGGTCGCCCCCCGGGTCATCGGCGTCCTCGCCTGCGCGGAGAACCTCCTCGGCGGGGGCGCCTACCGACCCGGGGACATCGTCCGCACCTACAACGGCAAGACCATCGAGGTCCGCAACACCGACGCCGAGGGGCGGGTCGTCCTCTCCGACGCGCTCGCCTACGCCGCGGAGAAGTACAAGCCGGACGCGCTCGTCGAGCTCTCCACGCTCACCGGCGCCGAGGTCATCGCGCTCGGGGACGACACCGCCGCGGTGGTGTCGAACGACGACGCGCTCGTCACCCGCCTGCTCGCGGCCTCGGCCGCGACGGGAGAGCCGCTCTGGCGGATGCCGCTCTCCGACTACCACCGGGACCTCGTGAAGTCGGACGTCGGCGACGTCCGCAACAACACGGAGATCACGGTCGCCGGCCTCCTCCAGGGGGCGGCCTTCCTCGAGAACTTCATGGGCCCGGGCGCCTGGGCCCACATCGACATGGCCGGGCCCGCCTACACCTCGATGACGACGCGCAAGTACCAGCCCCCCTACCAGTGCATCGGGGCGACCGGCTTCGGCGTCCGGATGGTCACCCGCTACCTCCTCGACCAGGCGAAGTGAGACCGGGCGGCCGCCCTCGGCCGGTCCCGCCCCGTCGCGCTCGCGCGGCGTGAGCGTCGGTTATCCGCTCCCGCCCCGACCGAGGGCCGATGGAACGGGGGCTCCGCCTCCTCGGCATCGGGGCCGCGCTGCGCACGCTCGGGGCCGCGATCTACGGCCCGTTCCTCGCGCTGTTCTTCGTCGACGACCTCGGTCTCGGGTACGTCGAGGTCGGGGTCCTCGTCGCGGCCATCGGCGTCGCCACCGTACCGTTCTACTACGCGGGGGGGCTCCTCGCCGACCGCGTCGGTCGTCGGCCGCTCATTGTCCTCGGGGTCATCGGGGAGGCCGCCTCCATCGGCGTCCTCGCGCTCGCCTTCGCCGAACGCTCCCTCCCGGGAGCGATCCTGGCGGCCTTCTCGAGCGGGGCGCTCGGCTCGATGGGAGCCCCCGGGGCCGCCGCGTACATCGCCGACCTCTCGGCCGGCCCGACGCGGACCCGGGCCTACTCGTACTACCGGGTCGGGTTCAACGTCGGATACTCCATCGGGGTCTCGGCCGGGGGGCTGATGATCGCCGCCATCGGGTTCGCGGGCTCGGTGGCGGTCGCCACCGCGATCCTCGCGGGCGGGGCCGCCTTCGTCACCCTCCTCCTGCCGCCGTCCCCCCGCGACCAGCGCCGGGGAGCGGGCGTTCCCGCCGGGGCGTCGGACCCGCCGGCCCCGGCCCCGCCGCGCCGCGTCCGGGAGAGCCTACGCCTCGTCGCCCGGGACCGCGTCGCCCTCGAGCTCCTCGTGGCGATGGCCCTCGCCGCGCTGGTCGCCGGACAGTGGTCGGTCACCTTCCCGCTCTTCGTCCACAACCTGCTCGGCGTCTCCTACGCCTTCCTCGGGATCGGGCTCGCGGTGAACGGCGTGCTCGTGGTCCTCGGCCAGACCGCGACGACCGAGAGCGTGATCGGGCGCCGGCACACCGCGATCGCCGCGCTGGGGATCGTGTTCTACGCCGCGGCGTTCCTGGGGCTCGCCGCCGCCGGCCAGTACGAGATCGCCCCGCTCCCGCTCTTCTTCCTCGCGGTCGCCGTGCTCACGGTCGGCGAGAACCTGCTCTCGATCCCGCAGAACACGCTCCCGTCGAACCTGGCCCCGTCGAACGAGATCGGGGCCTACAACGGGATCTTCACCGTGGCCGGGAACCTCGGAGGGACCGCCGCGGTCCTCCTCGGGGGGTTCGCCCTCGCCAGCTCCCGGGACCCGCTCCTCATCTGGACGCTGCTCGTCACGCCCGCCGTGCCGGCCCTCCTGCTCCTACGCCACGCCTCCGGACGGGTCCCGAGGGCGCAGGACACCGCCTGAGCCGGGGTCGGTCGGTCAGTTCTCCACGATCTGGACGGACTCGCCGCCGTGGCGGGTCGCCCTCGGACGGACCTCGCAGAAGAGCGGCGTGTGGTAGCCGCCCCCGGTGACGAGGGCGGTCCCGACCTGCAGCGACTGGATCATCTCGGTCATCCCGTCGGTGAGGCCCTCGATCGACTGGGCGATCGCCTTCAGGTCGAGCGGGTTCGTCACCTGCAGGATCAGCTGGGTGTTGCACTGCGAGAGGACCGACTTGTCGATCCGCGCGGCCCGCTGGGTCACGACGCAGAGGCCGAGCCCGAACTTCCGCCCCTCGCTCGCGATGTTCTTCAGGACCCTCGAGGAGCTCGCCGCCCCCTGCTG
>JASHVI010000010.1 GCA_030039525.1 Thermoplasmata archaeon | reverse complement strand
GAGTCGATGGGGGTCCCGGTCATGGTCAACACCACCCTGCCTCTCGCGCGCGTCTGCGAGCGGGTGCTCGAGCGGCGCTCTACCAAGGAGGGGTAAGTTGGCGTTGCCGGCGGGACCCGGCCCCTCGCAGACCGGGGTCTCGGCGGCCCCCCCGGAGAGCCCCGCGTTCGCCCCGACCTCCCCGGTCGCGGTGATCTGGTGCCGCCAGGTCGACAACGAGGCGGAGAGCCCGGGGTACACGACCGTCCCGGAGGACTTCCCGGGCCACCGGGAGACCCTCGAGACGATCCGGATCGTCGGGCACCTCACCGTCAACGTCGCCGACACGCAGGACTACTGGGACCCGGACCCGTCGCAGCCGCTCTCCTACTACCCGAACCTGTTCCTCTACCCGGCCGCGGGCGGTCGGTACACCTGCGTCGGCCGGATGTTCCTCTCCACCGAGGACCGGCCCCGCCTCGGCATGAAGACGGTCGTCCTCGACACCGCCCAGCTGCTCTCGACCCACGAGTTCGGCCCGACGGTCCTTCGGTGGTACGTCTCGATGGGGGGCCCGAGGCCCGGCGGCCGGCTCCCGCCCGTCCCCGACGCGGGGCTCTTCCCGATCATCGGGGAGGGCTTCCTCTTCCAGCGCGGCACGACCGACCCGGTCGTCGTGGTCGCGAGCGAGCAGTGGGAGCCGAGCGTCCAGGCGATGCTCGAGCTGATCCGGGTCCTGCCGGCCTCGCTCCTCGCGCCGGCCGCCTTCCTGGCCTTCCCGTATTTCCTCCCGGCGGCGAAGACCGACCTGAGGGAGTTCACCGAGTCGCTCCCGCTGGCGCTCGCGCTCATGCGGGTCGGCCGCGGCGAGGCCCAGGGCGAGCGCCACGAGAAGCGGATCGCCGCCTGGGAGTCGACCGCGACGGTGCGGGACCTCACCGACGGGATCCCCGCCGTCGCGAAGGGGAAGGAGACGGTCCCGCTCGTCCTCCAGTACGTCCGCGAGCGCGCCGACTCGAAGGTCCTGCCGATCTCCCAGCGCGTCGACCTCGTCGAGCTCCCGAAGGTCCTCCCGAAGCTCTCCGACCCGGAGCGGGCCTCGGGGAAGGAGCGCCGCAAGGAGATGTGGCGGATCGGCACCGCCATGGAGTCGGCCGCCCTCCTCCTCTCGAGGGCCCGCGGCCGGCACGTCCCGGTGAGCGGGGAGACCGCGAAGCGGGCCCAGGAGTACCTGCAGGCCCGGGTGCCGGCGGTGCTTCCCGGAGCCCCGGAGCCGGCGGGGCTCGACGAGCCGGATCCCTCCGGGACCACGCCGGCGAGCGCGGCCGCGGGGGCCCATCCTCCGTGGCTGCGGCGCAGCGACACGGTGGCGCCGGCCCGCGTCGAGCGCGTCGAGGTCGTCCCCGTCTCCCACTCCGACGATCCCTCCCTCCTCCCCGCGGGCGCCCGGCCGGTCGAGGCCGCCCGGATCGCCGCCGCGACCGGGGCCGAGCCGCCCGTCCCCGGGGCGGTGTCTACGCCCCCGCTCTCCGGAGCCCCCGCCGCGCCCGTTCCGGTCCCCCCGGGACCCACCGAGCTCGCCGTTCCGGCGACGTTCGACGCGGCCGCCTTTCGCGCGGAGCTCGAGCGGAGCGTCGCCCGGTGGGTCGAGTCGCGCCTCTCCCAGATCACGGCCCCGGCCCCCGCGCCGGGGGTCGAGGGCCTCGGCGAGGAGATCGACCGGCGGGTCCGGACCGCGGTCGCGCAGTCGCTCGCGCAGCTCCCGGACCCCACGGAGCCGGTCTCCCGGCTCTCCGCGAGCGTCGACACCCGGCTCGAGGCGGCCCGCGCGGAGGTCAACGCGCAGCTCGGTCGGGCCCTCGCGGAGTCGGAGGGTCGGCTCGGGGGCACGCTCGACACCCGGCTCGCGACGATCGGCCTCGCCGACCGGGAGGCCCGGGCCGCCGCGGAGGCGGAGGGCGAGCGGCGCCTCTCGGCGCTCGCGGCGGAGCAGCGGCAGGCGCTCGTCGAGAGCACGGCCGCCCTCTCGGCGCGCCTCGACACCCTCTCGAAGAGCCTCGGGCTCCTGGACGATCGCTCGAAGGCGCCGACGACGCCCGACGCGGCGGTCCTCGACGCGCTGATCGCCTCCTCGGTCGCCGCCGCGATCGAGCGGGAGCTCGCTCCCGCGGTCGCGGCGCAGGTCCAGGAGTCGAAGCAGGCGCTCGAGATCAGCGGGCAGGCGGCGAGCGAATCGAGCGGACGCCGCTTCGCGGCCGAGCTCGCGAAGGCGCAGCAGTCGCTGGAGCTCCGGATCGCCGCGGCCCAGGAGGACCTCCGGCAGGGCCTCTCCGCCCAGCTCGATCTCGCGCGCCGGGACGGCGCCGCGACGGAGGCGCAGCACCTCGGGGAGCTCGAGGCCCGGCTCTCCTCGGCCCTCGACCGCCGGATCGCCGACTCCGAGGGGAAACGCGGGACCGAGCGCAAGGAGTCGGAGCAGCGGGCGAACGCGCTCCTCGACGCCCGCCTGAAGGAGCTCGAAGCCCGGCTCCCGACCGCCCTGCTCGCTCCCTCCTCAAGGCTCCTCACGTGGCTCGACGGCCGCACCAGCGAGCTCGAGGCCCGCCTCGCCGCGCGCGAGGAGACCCGGGCCTCCGAGGCCCGCGAGGCGCAGGCCGCCGCGGCGGCCGATCTCCAGGTCCGTCTCCAGGCCTACTTCGACCAGCGCCTCCGGGAGACCGCGGAGAAGGAGCGGGCGACGTCGGTCGAGCTCCTCGCCCGCATGAAGGCGGAGATCGAGATCGCCTTCGCGAACCTCTCGAGCTCCCCGAAGCTGAA
>JASHVI010000102.1 GCA_030039525.1 Thermoplasmata archaeon | reverse complement strand
CTCCCTTGGTCGGTTCGGGGCGCCCGCGCGGGAGCGGTCGAGAAGGCGCGGGCCCGATGCCCGCCTCGCCCTGCTCCTGGGGCTCCTAATGCTCCTCTCGGCCGGCCTCGAGCCGCGGCTCGCGAGCTCCGGGCGCCCGGTCGCCGGTGCCGCCCCGCCCTTTCGGGAACTCGGGATGGGCAGCCGGGACCGGACCGGGCCGGTCGCCATCCCCGCGAACCACCGATCCCTCGGGACCCGCCGCGTCGCGGCCCCCGCTTCGGCCCCCGCCAATCTCACCCTGGGCGGCAGCGAGACGCTCGTGGTCACCCAGAACCTGGTCGTGACGAACCTGACGATCGAGGGTGCCGCGAGCCTCACCTTCGGGAACCCGAACTGGACGGCGACCCTCACGATCGAGGGGAACATCCTCCTCGCCGGCGCCGGCCGGCTCCTCCTCCACGACGCCTACGTCGACGTCGACGAGAGCTTCGCCAACGAGTACACGCTGGGGGCCTACGGGAACGCGAGCCTGGAGCTCAACGACGTCCTCTGGAGCTCGAACGGCTCGGAGTGGTCGATCGCGTTCTACGACGCCTCCAACCTCACCGTCCTCGACTCGAACTTCGAGTACCCGAGCTCGTGGGCCGACATCAACGTCTACGGGGCCGCGACGGCCTGGGTGGACGACTCGAAGCTCGCCGCCGACATCGGCGTCATGGACTCGGGAAGCGTCCCCGCCACGGCCCGGCTGACGTTCGCCGACTCCGTCGACTTCCACCTCTGGCTCGACTTCCGGGACGGCGCCTCCGCGAACCTCACGCTTCCCACCCCGGACACCGACACGACCTGGAGCTTCCCGACGCACGCCGACTCGGGGATCGACTACCGGATCCGGCTCGAGTCGGCCTGGCCCGGCCTCTACAGCGTGCTCCTCTACGCCGGTTCCCACCTGAACGTGACGAACTCCAGCGACCTCATCGGGGCCTTCCTCCCGGAGAACACCTCGTGGAACGCCTCCGGCTTCCGCGAGGGGGAGGTCGCCCACTTCGCCCTCGCCTCCGGCCCGTTCAACCTCACCCTCCAGAACGTCAGCGTGCTCTCCTGGAGCTTCTACCCCGTCGCCTCCTCGATCGAGCTCAACGACTCCGATGTCGGGGAGGCGATGGGCTGGACGGCCTCCTCGATCACGCTCACGGACTGCCAGCTCACCGGGAGCGGGGGCTACTACGGCGTGTACGACACGTCGACGATGACGATCGAGGGGTCGGTCGTCTCGGCGGACGTCGATGCCTGGGATGCCTCCACGATCACGATCCTCGACAGCCAGCTGAACGGAGCGTCGGGCAGCGAGGTCGAGGCGGTCGACTCCGGTCAGATCCTCCTCGACAACGACACGATCGGGCCCGGGGTCTCGCTCGCCGCGCAGGGCGCCGGTTCCGTGACGGTCCTCGATCCGCTGTCCGTGGCCGTTTCGAACGCCTCCGGGCCGGTCGCCGGGGCCTCGATCAGCGCCCACTGGACGGCCAACGGGACGGTGGCCGGTTCGGCCACCGCCGGCCCGCAGGGGGCCGCCACCCTTCCGCTCCCGGTCGAGCGGGTGGACGCGGCCGGAACGCTCGGGGAGGGGAACTACACCGTGGTCGCCCGTTCGGACGGCGCGGCGGCCTCCCTGTCCGGCGAGCTCCTCGGCCCGGCGAGCTGGGAGCTCGATCTCCAGGCCCTCGTACTATGGACGGCGCCGACGAACGGCTCCTCCGACGTGGGCTCGAACACCACCGCCGAGATCGGCTTCGGATTCGCCATGGACCCGGGGTCGGTCCTGCTCGGCCTGTTCCTCAACGGCTCTCCGACCGGAGCCAATCTCTCCTGGAGCTCCGGCGACAGCCTGCTGACGGTGGCTCCGGGCCCGCACGGCTGGCCCGCCTCGAGCGGGGTGCGGATCGTGATCGGGGCCAACGCGACCACCTCGAGCGGGATCCCGCTCGGGACGCCGTTCGAGCTCGCCTTCTCCACCGCGCCCGCCCCTCCGACGTGGCCTCCGCAGGTCCTCTCGATCCGCCCCGCGAACGGCAGCCGGGACGTCGGTCTGCGCACGTCGATCGAGGTCGAGTTCTCCGAACCGATGCTCGCCGAGCCGCTCCTCGAGGGGGACTTCCAGGTCTCCCCCTCGGTCTCGGAGTCGAACCTCACGGTCGACGGAGGGAACCTCACCTGGGCCCCCCTCGTCGATCTGGCGCCTTCGACGCTCTACACCGTCACGATCACGGGGGGAGCCCCGGACCGGGCGGGCGTCGCGCTCGGCCAGAGCTTCCAATCCACCTTCTCCACGGTATCGGCCCTCGCGCTGATCGGCTCGACGCCCTCGAACGGGTCGAGCCTCGCGGGCCCGGTCCGCTCCGTCCAGCTCAACTTCAGCGCCCCGCTCTCGGTCGCCGGGGGGGCGAGCGGGGCGCTCCCCGGGTTCGAGGTGCTCCCCGACGTCGCCGGGACGTTGACCGTGGACGGCTCTCAAGCGATCTGGACCCCGGCGGAGCCCCTCGAGGGTCCCGGTGCGTACGTCCTCGGCTCTCCGCAGGGCGCGCAGGGGCTCGCCGGGAACAGCTCCAGCGGCCCGTTCTGGATCGATTTCACCATCGAGCCCCAGGTCCCGGCGTCCACGGCCTCTCCGCCGGCCAAGGTCTGGTCGATCGCGCAGATCGAGCTCGCCGTCGGGGCGGCGGCCGCCCTCGGGGCGCTCGGGGCGGGGGTCGCGGTTTGGCTCTGGGCCCGTCGGTCGACGTCCACGAAGCCCCCCTCCTAGCGGTGGGTCCCCGATGGGCTCCCCCGGAGCTCGGCGGGCCCCCCGACGGGTTCTAACCCGCCGCGGGTAAACCCCCGCGGCTCGCGGAGGGGACGATGGCCTCCCCGGCGTGGTCCTCGAAGGGCCTCAGGGTCCTCCTGCCGATCTCGGGGCTCCTCCTGGTGCTCCAGTACGGGCTCGGGCTCTGGACGAACGCCTACGCACCGGCCTCGGGCTTTACCGGCAGCACCAGCTTCGCGGCGTACTCGGCCCACATCGCCGTCGGGTTCCTCCTCGGCCTCTTCGTCCTCTTGGTGCTGGTGTTCGCCCTCCTGACCAAGGAGCCCCGTACCATCATCCTCT
>JASHVI010000101.1 GCA_030039525.1 Thermoplasmata archaeon | reverse complement strand
GCCCTTCGGCCGAGGTACCTCCCGACGTCGTCCCGAAGGTCCTCCGACTCGACGACGACGGCCCGGGCGCGCCGGACCGATCGCCGCATCGAGCTCCGGAAGACCCGCATCATGAGGGTGCTGACGAGGAACGGGTAGACGTCGTGGACCGTCGTCACGTCGGCGTTCCGCAGCGTCGAGTTGTCCTCCATCGAGTGGCGGAGGACGCCGTCGCGCGGGAAGCTGTGGGTCAATTGGTAGAGCGTCGGCCGGATCACCCCGCCCCGGGCCCCCTCTCCGCTGACCTGCAGCTCCTCGATCTCGACCGCCTCGCCCTTGGAGGTCTCCCGAAGGGCGCGTTCGAGCTTGCGGGTGTACTGCCAGAGGCTCGAGGAGGTCGCGGTCCGACGAATCGTGACCAGCTTCATCGCGATGGGGGCGGGTCCCGATCTTCGCGGATCCGAGCCAGCTCCCGGTGGGCCGGGACCCTACCGGCCCGCCGCGGTCGCATCCCGGCGGCTCCCACCGGACCGGCCTCTTGACCTTTCGCGGCGGAAGCCCCCGGCGGGGGTGCGGCCACGGCGAATCGCCCGCGGGACCCGCACGACGCCCTCCAACAAACGTTCAAGTAACCCTCCTCCCGTCGCGGGGCCGTGAACCGACTTCCGCCCGAGCGCCCGGGGTCTCGAAACGGGGAGGAGGAGCCGGAGCCGGGCTCGGCGGGGGAGCCGGTCCAATTGGCCGACCGGATCGCCAGCGAGCTCGAGCTGCTCGGCCGGAACGTCGACATCCTCGAGCGCCTCGCCGGCAAGCCCCCGATGGGGATCATCCGGCTCAGCGAGGCGCTGAAGCTCCCCATCCACAAGGTCCGCTACTCCCTGCACCTGCTGGAGCGGGAGGGGGTGATCCAGCCCTCCGCCGACGGCGCCGTGGTCACCGACAAGGCCCGCGAGTACTGGGAATCGTTGGACCAGTCGCTCGACCGGATGAACGCGATCATCCAGCCCCTCAAGGAACGGGCCGCGGAGTACCGCGCCCGCTCCGCCGCACGGAAAGGCTATTAGACCCGCCCCAGGTCGGCGCGCCGGTGCCGCCGTAGCTCAGCGGCAGAGCGATCGGCTGTTAACCGAAAGGTCAGCGGTTCGAACGGGGACCCCTCCGGGGTCCCCCGGAACTCCGCTCGGCGGCGCCTCGGCCCGCTTCGCAGGTCTCCGACACGGGCCCGTAGCTTAGCCCGGCTTAGAGCGACCGGCTCATAACCGGTCGGTCGACGGTTCAAATCCGTCCGGGCCCAATCCGGCCGCTTCACCATCCCTCCAACAGGGTCCGGCGCCTCCCGTGGGGATTCCCCTGCTGTCCGACGCGGCGAGATCGAGGCGATCTTCGGATCCCCCGCGGCGCGCGACGGAGGGTGAGTCGAGCACCTCGATCCCGGGCCTCGCCAGCTGCGGGGAGGTCGCGTTCCGGTAGAGCGATGGGATGGTCAACGCGATTGACGGAGGTCCCGGTGAGCCGTTCAGCGACGCGGGGTCCCCCCGCGGCTCACGTGATCGTTTCCGAGGTCACGGCGGCCCGGCCGAAGGAGCAGGATCCGCTCGAGGCCGAGTTGTTCGTGCCGGCGTTCGCCCCGACCGAGCAGGAGAAGTCGGTGTCGACGTAGTAGAGTCGACCCTTGACGAGCGAGCAGGTGAAGGACGTGCTCACGGGTTGCGCGCTCCAGCTGACCTTCTGGTTCGAGTTCGAGTTGACCCCACCGTTGACGAAGCCCGTGCTGAAGCTGGCAGCGGAGTAGCAGTCCAGCGTCGTATTGTTCCACAGGAGGTTGGCCACCCCGATGGAGTAGTCCGCGGAGGCGCCCGTCGACTGGCCCGGCGAGGCGTTCGTGAGCGGGGCCCCGACGGTCTCGGAAAGCACCACGGAGCCGGTGAGGGTCCAGGTGATCGTCACCCGATCCGTCCCGTTCCTCGGCGCGACGAACATCGGTCCGTTCAGGACCAGATAGAGACCCGCGTTCTTGGCGGTCGACGTGTTCCCGCACGACTTGGCGCTGACCTTGACGCCACCATACCCCACCCCGCTCGTCGCGTTCAGGTAGATGAGGCGCGGGAACGACAGGCGTCCGCCGCACCCCGAGTGGGACGTGGTCCAGCCGAACGTCGCGATCGCCCCCGTGTAGGGAGCATGCAGCTTGACCCCGGCGCCGCCGGCCGACGCGAACGGTGCCATGAGGACCAGGGCCCCCAGCAGGAGCGAACCGGCCGGCACCGCGAGGCGGACACGAGTCCGACGCAGGGCAGCGCGGGCCGTCACCGATTGGCTAGATTCGCCACGCCTCGCTCGCACCAATTGCCTCCCCACCTTGCTCGGAGGAGGGCACAGCCTCCCCCAAGCGCTGCGTGGCAGCGGATCTCGAGCCTTGAACCTTTGTGAACACGATTCGGGTCCGGGGCGCGGTGCGGGGGCTCAAGCACGCGGGACGACGGTGAGGGTCGGGGAAGCTGCCGCGCCCGAGGGGTCTACCCCGATGAAGGCGGAGGAGACGCTGGGCCGTGCGGCTTCGGGGGCCTGCTCGCGCGGGCCGCAGGTACGCGAGGGGGGCTTTGGGACCCACGCGCACCCACGGCGCGTCGCCGGCGCGGAGATGCAAGATATCATCCTCTGGGACTTGACCGGAGGCCCGTGCGCGCCGCCCAG
>JASHVI010000100.1 GCA_030039525.1 Thermoplasmata archaeon | reverse complement strand
CGCCGCCGCGCTGCTCGGGGGGGGAGGGCTCCCGTCGACGATCGCGGTCCTCGCCCTCGGTCTCGGGGGGCTCCTGCTCGGGCTCCGGGACCTCGCCCCGGTCCGATGGCTCGCCCTCCCGCTCGCGCTCGCGGTCGTCTTCCTACCGGCGCTGTCGGTGCCGCCGACCACCTTCACCGGCCTCCTCTCCGGGATCTCCGGGCTCGGGCTCCTCCTCTGGCTCTCGGGGCGCACCTCCCCGCGGCCGAGCGGCCCGGCCGTGGCGGGGGCGCTCCTTCTCCCGGCCGCCGCCCTCGGCGTGACGGCGGGCTGCGCCGTCGCCGTCGCGATCGCGGGCGGGAACCCCGCCCTCGCCGGCCTCCTCGCCGTCCTGGCGATCGGGCTGATCGCCTACCTGGTCGCCGAGGCCCCCGAGGAGGCATCGCTCCCGGCCCCCGAGGAGGGGGCCCCGGCCGGCTCGACAGGCTCTTAGTCGGCGGCCGGCTTCGGGAGGCGGCGGCGGCGACGCCGTCCGGGCACCGACGAAGGGTCCCTCTTGACGGACGCGGACGGGTCGTCCGCATCGGATGACGTGAGGACAACCCCGGTGGCCGAAATCCCCGGCCGGGTCAGGTTGCCGAGAGGGCCGAAGCGCCTTGCCGTGACGCGGGACCGTTACGGCCGGGGGAAACCCGCCGACGGGCTAATACGAAGCGTCCCGTGACGGAGCCTCCGTGGACGCGGGGGCGGCGCGGGCGGCGCTGGACCGGGTCCGCGCCTCGGTGCACGCGGCCGTCGTCGGCCGCGACGCCCTCCTCGACCAGGTCCTGACCGGCCTCCTCGCCGACGGCCACCTCCTCTTCGAGGACCTGCCGGGCCTCGGCAAGACCCTCACCGCGAAGTCCTTCGCGCAGGCCCTCGGGCTCGGCTTCGCCCGGGTGCAGTTCACCGCCGACCTCCTCCCGCACGACATCACCGGCGGGGAGTTCTTCGACGCGCGGGCGAACGAGTTCGTCTTCCGGAAGGGGCCGATCTTCACGAACCTGCTCCTCGCCGACGAGATCAACCGGGCCCCCCCGAAGGTCCAGTCCTCGCTGCTGGAGGCGATGCAGGAGTTCCAGGTCACGAGCGAGCGCACGACCCACCGCCTCGAGCGTCCGTTCCTGGTGCTGGCGACGCAGAACCCCCTGGAGCTCGAGGGGACCTACCCGCTCCCGGAGGCCCAGCTCGACCGGTTCCTGATGCGCCTCACCGTCGGCTACCCGACGGCCGCGGAGGAGCGGGAGATCCTGAAGCGTCGGCGGGAGCGGGGCCGCGACGAGGTCGAGGTGCCGAAGGCCCTCTCCGCCGAGGAGTTCAAGGGCCTCCAGGCCGAGGTCGAGCGGGTCGAGATCGATCCGGCGCTCGAGGAGTACGCGGTGAAGCTCGTCTCCGCGACCCGGGGCGACGTCCGGGCCGAGGTCGGGGCCTCGCCCCGCGGATCGCTCGCGCTCCTGAAGCTCTCGAGGGCCCGGGCGCTCCTCGAGGGGCGGGGGTACGTCGTGCCGGACGACGTGAAGCAGATCGCCTCGGCGGCCCTCTCCCACCGGATCGTCGTGAAGCCGGAGCCCTGGATCCGGGGGGTCCGGGGCGTCGACATCGTCGCCGCCGCCCTCGACCGGACCACCGTCCCGAAGCTCCCGGAGCCCGCCCCAGCTTCCGGCGGCCCCGCCGCCCCCGGCCCGGGGGCAGCCTGAAGAACCCGGGCGGTTCGCGGGCCGCGTGCGCCGACCCCTCGGACGGTCCCGGGTCGGAGGGCTCCTCCTCGGGTCCCTCGCCCTCCTCCTCCTGGTCCTGCCGACCTCGGGGGGCTCGGCCGTCCCGTTCACCGCCACCGCCTCCTTCGCCCGCTTCGGGGGCGCGGCCCACACCGGGAGCCTCGTCCTGAACCGCTCCGGCCGCGGCAGCGACCGCGTCGGCACGACGCCCGGCTTCACGGCCGCGACCGGCGGGGTCCGCTCCAGCCAGCGCTCGGAGACGGTCGGGCTCGGGGCCTACGGGATCGAGGTCTGGGCCGGCGTCGGCGGCCTCGGGTTCCGGTGCGGAGCCGGGTGCGCGAGCGGGCCGCACACGGTGTCGATCACCTGGAACCTCACCTGGATCGCCCACCTCAACTCGACCTGCTCGTCGCCCACGGTGCATGGGTGGATCCACTCGCAGATCCGGGTCAACCTCAGCGCGGTGGTCTTCGACCGCTCGACGAACCCGGCGACGGCGATCGCCCGGAACGTCACCCCGATCTACGACCGGTGGCTGATCGCGCCGGGCTCCCTCAACTCGAAGGCGCGCCACCGCTACGTGGAGAGGTTCCGGGTCGACCTCGTGGCCGGGGGCTACTACGCCGTCACCGCCCTCGTCGTCGAGACGACCTACGCCCACTCCGTGGCCGGGGCCGGGTGCGGCTCCGGCGCCTTCGCCAGCCTCGGGACCCCGAGCCAGCCCTCGTCGCTGGTCTCGATCCGGGTCGCGTAGGGCCGGCGGGTCGACCGACCCCGGCCGTCCCGGGGGGCCCCCGAGGTCTCCGAGGCGCCACCAGCGTTTTGAATCGAGCCCAGGTCGG
>JASHVI010000099.1 GCA_030039525.1 Thermoplasmata archaeon | reverse complement strand
TACGAGCCGTTGCGCAGCGTGAAGTTGAGCCAGGAACCGGTGCTCGCCACCGGGCCCCCTCCCAGGGAGATCGACCAGGAGGTGCCGCTCGGGAGACCCTCGGAGTAGAAGCCCACCCGGAAGGCGGCGGGGACGTACGGCAGCCGGACGTGCGTCAGGGACCCGGCGGAGAGGCTGAGGTTCTCCGATGGACCGATCTCCGTCGTGCCGTTCCAGAGCGTGACCGTGTAGTTCCCGGGGGCGAGCGTGAGGTTGGCCGCTCCACCGACGTACGCGACGCTCTGATTGTTGAGGTCGAGCGTGCCGTTCGGGACCGAGGAGATGTTGGCGTCGAGCGTCGCGACCTGGGAGGCGCCGTAGAGCGCCCCGAGCGATCCGGTCGAGCCGTTTACCTCGCGGGCGGTCAGGCTCCCGGTGGAGACGTTCTCGACCAGAGAGGGGACGACGTTCTGCATCGACTCGCCCGTGTCGCCGCCGAAGTCGTAGGCGTTCGGGGGCTCCTGGAAGTTGTGCCCGTTCCAGTACTGGAGCTCCATCGAGAGGTTGGAGAGCTCGTCCCGGTACCCGCCGGAGGCCCCCGAGAAGTCCCACTCCGCGTCGTCGAAGATGTACCCCGGGCCGATGGGCGCGTAGTCGTACCCGTCGACCACGTACCCGAGGTCCTTCCAGTTCGCCCCGTGCTCGAAGGTGACGTTGTCGTAGCTCACCCAGCCGAAGCCGTCGTCGTAGAGGAAGTCGACGTGGGGGAGCCCGTCGTAGAATCCGGTCGTCACCTCGACCTGGATCGTCGCCGGCAGCGTCAGGGAGACGCCGTTCCCCTCGCCGACGACCGAGTCGCCGTACGCGTACCAGTCCCCGATCCCGGAGACCGAGTTCACGGTCCCGTTCCCCCGGAGCTCTCCGGAACTGAGCGGCGGGCTCGTGCTCGAGAAGTTCCAGATGTTGTTCTCGAGGTTGACCGACTCGTTCGACGTATCGACGAGGACGACGTTCTGGACCCAGTAGCTGAAGTTCCGCTGGTCCCCCTGGAGGAACAGGACCACGTTCAGCTGGAAGGTCATGTAGCCGTTCCCTCCCCCTCCGCTCGTCCGGAGGGAGCCGATCGTGACGGTGCCCCGCCAGGCGGGGGCGGCGTAGGAGTACGGGGTCCCGTTCGGCGTGACCCCGAAATCGGTGATCCCCATCGGCGCCGGCTCGGAGAGGCTCCCGCCGTACGAGGGGTAGACCGCGGTGATCGTCTGAGGACGGACCGGCGCTCGGAGGTGCATCCGACCGAGCGGGCCCGGGGAGGTGAGGGTCGTGGGAGCGCTCCGCGCGGCGCTGGGCGCGACGGGAGCGCCGACCGATGCGGGCACGTACGCCGGGCCGACCAGGAGGATCGCCACGACGCCGATCGCGAGCCACAGCCCGGGGCCCGGCCCGCGGGGTCGGAACAGGAGGCGCATGCCGGGGCTGGCCGACCCGCTTCCCCGTAATACGCCTGCGCCCAGCGCGTCGGATGGGTCGGAGGGCTTGCCGCGGGTCCGCGCGCTCCCCGAGGAGCCCCTCGGACGGGCTGCCCGAGGATTGCCTAGGGGCCCGGAATGCGCGGCCGGTCGCTCGCTACCGAAGCGTACAGCTCCGGGATCGCCGCCCTCGCGGCATGGAACTGGGGAGGGCTGAGGTAGACCGTGCCGAAAGGGAGGACCATCGCGCCGAATCCCGAATTCCCGCGAGGCTCGAGCCGGAAGTCCGACCAAGAGTGCAGGCGGGACCTACCGCCGTACGCGGCGCGAGTTTCGATACCCGCGGCCGAGACCCGAATCGACGTTCTGACGAAGATGCTCCACATGCCGGCCGCCGAACCCATGAACAAACTCCCGATTCCGACGATCGACGCCAGGACGAACACCCAACCATGGCTGGGGAGCAGGATCCAGACGGACACCACCACCAGGAGTGCGGTACACCCCAGGCACCCACCGAGGAGACCCCAGAACATCGGCGGGTACATGGCCCCGGTCCGGAGCCATCCGTCGGTCTGGGAAGCCATGCAGAACGGGCAGGAGAGAGCCCGCTCGGGTAAGAGGGTACCGGGCTCGGGCCCGTCCTCGGATGCGCCCGCGCCTCGATCAAAGACCCGCGCGGGCGGGTCGTAGCTCACCGAGGCCTTGCCAAGCCAGTATGGGTTCCGCCTCAGTGACCCTTGCCAGTAGCATGTCCCAGATCGCCGTAGGGGCTCCCTCGTGCGGGTACCGGGTCACAAACCTCTCTCCACTCGGGGCCGCGAAACTCGCCGACTGCTGCGCGCCGCGCGCTCCACGGGCGCCCTCTCCGGCCCCGGCTTATGCGGTGGTGCAGCGGCCTCTCTACGTCGGCCTCTAGGGAGTCGCGCTCGGGGGCTCCCTCGTGATCATCCCGGCGTACCGGTGGGCGAGGTCCTCCCCTCTGCAAGCGAGGGCGAGGGAATCCTCCGGCGCTACGCATCCCCCGCCCGGAGAGCCGCAGGCAGCGCTGCCGTCCTAGGTGCTCGGGCGGACCGAGGGACCGGGGGGTCGTCCGGCGGGGCCCACCCCCGACAGCGGTGAACGACCCGGGGGGCTCCCCGAAGACCATCCTCCCTCACCGAGCCATCGGGGCCTCGGGGACCCCCCTCGGCGACGGACGGAGCCTCAGCCGGGCGGTGCTGCGGGCGGTCGACCCGGGGCCGCTCCCCTCGGGGGTTGCGACCCCGTCGGCCGGCGGGCGGGCCCCGGGGGAGAGCCCCCCGACCGGGGAGGTGCACGATTCGGCGGTCGCACCGGAGCTGGCGGCTGACGGGGCGACCGATAGAGCAGGAACCCCAGGACCCCGACGACCGCCGCCAGGGCGATGGCGACGTACCAGCCGGTGTCGTCCGTCGAGCCCGACGAACCGGTCACGGTCGACGTGCTGGACCGGTTGGTCGCCGATGCCGGGGTGACCTTGATCGCGACCGAGCCGGCCCGGACCGTCTCGTTCGCGGCGTCGGTCACCCACGCCGAGAGCGTGTAGTTCGCGACCCCGGCGGGGGAGAAGAGGTAGCTGGAACCCGTCGCGCCGGTGACGTTCGTCCCGTTCACGGCCCACTGGTAGTCGAACGGCGCGCTCCCGCCGTCGACCGTCACCTCGGCGCCCGCGAAGCCGCCCGGGTGGGCCGTCGCGTTCGAGGAGGTCAGAACGACGTGCGCGACGGGGAACGCGGCGACCGGGACCGAGAAGGGGACGCTGACCGCGGTCTCCCCCGTGCCGTCGGTCACGGTGACGAAGATCGTCGGCGGGGCCGACGCGGAGACCGGGATCCCGGCGGTGGCGTTGCACGGCTGGGGTCCTCCGATCGGCACGGCGTCGCCGTACGTCCCGTTCGCCCACTGGCAGCTCTCGTCAAGGGGATCCCCGCCGGCCACGACCGCGGTGAAGGTCGCGTTCTGTCCGTTGTCGAACGACGGATAGGCCGGCGCGACGGCCACCGAGAGGGCCGGGTAGACGTCCACCGCCCCGGCGGAGGCGGTGGTGGCGTTGCCCGACCCGTCCCGGACGACGACGCTCGGGTCGAACGCGCCGGAGCCGGTGGGGGTGCACGGCAGCGTCGGCGCCGAGAGCGCGACGCACCCGGTCGGGAGGTCGCTCCACTCGTACGAGTAGTCGCCGGAGCCGCCCGCGGCGCGGACCGACAGCGTGAGGGGGGTACCGACATCGAGGCTCCGGGCCCCCCCGAACGCCGCCGCGACCAGCGGCTCCGAGACCGTGTTGGCCAGGACGGTCTCGACCTCGTTCGGGCCCGGCGGGTCGTACCCCGCCCCGTCGAGGACGTGCAGGTAGGAGGCCGGGAGCGGGGTGCCGAGGGAGGCGTACGAGTACGACTTCGAGGTGGAGGAATCGAGGTTCGGGAAGATCTCGACGATCGACCCAGAGCCGTCGGAGGCGACCTCCTCCTGGTAGGTCCAGTACCCCGAGGCGGCGGTGAGGTCGTCGACCGACGAGACGGCGCCGTCCTCCATCGGGTCGAGGCCGGCGCCGGTGGCGTCGACCTCCCGCCACTCCTGGTGGAAGGCCTCCACCGAGAGGGTCACGTTGTCGATCGTGGAGCTCCCCGAGGTCCCCACCTGGAGCACGTGGATCATCTCGTCGAACGTGAAGGGGAACTCGAGCGAGCGGACCGTCGTGGTGGTCGTCCCGGAGACGTTCCGCCACGTCGTCGTCCCCATCGACTCGGTCATCGAGACGTTGGTCCACTGCTGGAAGTTCGTCGAGCTGCCCGAGCTCTTCAGCGCCTGGTCGTTGACCATCGACTCGAGGTCGATCGTGGACTCGTTCACCAGCGTCCCGTTGAGCAGGTAGGTCGAGGCGGTCCGGATCTCCCGGGACTCGTTCGCGTCGCTCGAGGTCGAGCCCGACGAGGTCGTCGGCGTCCCTCCGGTCACGCGGACCTCGGTCTGCGTCGCGCGGCCCGCCGATGGCGAGGTGTAGATCTGCAGCGAGCCGCCGACCAGCCAGGTGCTGCCGCTCGTGAACCCGGAGACGGTCGCGGTGAACTCGTGCGTCCCCTCGATCCGGCCCAGCGACCCGGAGAGGTCGATCTCGTACGGCCGGTCCGAGAGGGTGAAGGAGGCCGGCAGCGGGCGCCACAGGAACAGGTCGATCCCGCCGGTGTTCAGGTACGGGAACGGGAGGACCCCGGCGAGCGGCTGGCCGTCGAGGTCGATCTCGGCCTCCCGGTACCCCGGCTGGGCCGCGTACCAGAACTCGTCGGTCGTGCCGAAGCCGTAGACGAAGAGCTCGAGGGTGGCGTTCGTCGCGTTCTCCGGGACGGTCGCGTTGGCGAAGATCTCGGCGGTCGGCGAGTGCAGGTAGGTGTCGTTCCAGGCCCAGAGGGGGATGATCTCCGACGGGGCGGGAGGGGGCGAGGTGCCCGGGGCGACCGGGTAGAACGAGATGGAGGCGTTGCTGACGAAGTGCGCCCCGGTCCCCGAGATGGCGGACCCGAGCAGGAAGGAGACGTTGACCGCGCCGACGAAGAGGCTCGCGTACTCGGTCAGGTCCTTCTGGACGGTCCAGGTGCCGAACTCGGGGGTCGTCCCCTCGAGGACCTGGACGCCGTCGACGTACGCCCGGTAGGAGGAGTCGTAGACGACAGAGGAGGGGGTGTTCTCGGCGGTCCCGGTGTAGTTGAGGACGATCGCCCCGAAGGGCCCGAGCGGGGCGGTGAAGTCGATGTACACGCAGCAGGCGGCCGGCGCGACGGCCGAGGCGCCGGTGAAGACGGTCGGGGTCGTGGGGGGCAGCGACGGCAGCGGGGTCTCCTGGTACGCGGAGTCCGGGTAGGCCGAGGAGGCGTCGGCGACCGGCAGCGTCGCGTTCGGGAGCCCCAGGAACGGTAGGCGCGCCGCCGGCGCGGCGGCGGGAACGAGCGGCTCCGGGCCCCGACCCGCGGTCCCTGGAAGGCCGACGGGGGCCGAAAGCTCCCGGGGGCCCGGGAGGCTCCCGTACCGGGCGACGGTGGTCCCCGACCCGGAGATCACGAGAAGGAGGGTCACGACGGCGATCGCCGCTGCGGGGCGCACGGGCCCCCGTAACGGCCGCAGATACTTATCGCTGGACGGCGCCGACCGGGGGGAGCCCTACCCGGAAAGGACCTCGATCCGGCCGCTCCGGCCGAGGGAGAGCTGGAGCTTCCCGCGGTACTCCTTCACCCAGCCGTCGACGACCTTGATCCGCTGGCCGACCTGGTACTTCGTCGCGTCCGCGCCCCAGAGCGTCAGCCCGATCGACCCGCTCTCGTCCTGGAGCGTCGCGTCGGCGACCTGCGAGGGACCGCGCATGGAGTTGACCTGACGGATCGGGGAGATCGCGGTGATCTTCCCCTCCACGTTCGCGTTCGCGTTGGCTTGGAGCGTCGCAATGCCGACCATCGGAGGGGGGCCACGCGGCGCCCCATAAATGGGCTTCCCTCGCGGAGGGGGGTGCGAAAGCCCTTCTGGGGGGCCCCGGTAAGAGTCCCCCGCGCTCCGGGGCGGAGGTCCGCCTAGGCCGGAACCGCGGACCGCAGGCGGGGGCGGACCACCGCAGGGGCCTCGGCCCCCGGCGTCCTCAGCAGCGGCGAGTACCGGTGGTCGACCGGGAACCGGACCGTCCCCGACTCCTCGCGATATACGTCGACGCGCTGCATCCGCTTCGACAGGGTGTCGCGCAGCACCGAGCCGAGCGGGGCGGACGGGGCTCCCCCGGACTCGGGGCTCCCCGGTACGACGCCGCTGTGACCCATCATGCCGAGGAGCACCCGGGAGCCCTCGTAGGCGAAGAGGAACGGCGAGATCCCGTGGACGGTGCGGAGCTCGGCCAGGAGCGAGGTCGGGTCCCGGCGCTCCCGCATCTCCCCGGTGACGAGGACGAGCTGGTCCATCCGACGGCCCCGATACTCCGGGAGCCGGGAGGCGTCGAGGAAGGTCCTCAGGTGGAGGTACCCGGAGTCGAAGAGCTCCCGCTGGCGCCGGTCGAGCCCGCCCTGCCCGAGCCACCGGGCGAGGCCCCCCTCCGGGGGGACGAACGGCCGATCCAGGAGCTCGCGGGCGGAGTTCCTCAGCCGGTCCGGGAGGGGCCGGCCCGCGGTGGGGACCGACGGTCCGGTCGCACCGATCCCGAGCCCGAACGGGTACTCGGAGGAGGTCGGCAGCCCGGCGACGCGGGCCCAGGCCCCCTCGAAGTCGAAGTAGACGGGGATCCGCGTCTCCGTGAGATCGACGGTGAGGGAGACGAGGTCCCGGACCCGCGCGTCGTCGGCGAAGCGGGAGATCACCCGGCGCGCGATCGGCGGGGAGCCGTGGAAGAAGACGCCGAGGACCATCGGGGTCCCGGTCCAGACCACGGCGTTGCCGTCGGTCGAGGCCCAGCGCTGGACCAGCGCCGCCGTCTCGTCCGCGTACGGGCGCCCGAGCACGAAGCTGACCGTCGAACGGCCGATCGTGAACGGGTCGGGGACGTACCGGTCCCGCAGCCAGCCCTCCTCGTAGGCGCGTCGCCGGGTCGCGTGGTACGTCGAGGAGGGGAGCCCGCTCCCCTGCAGTCGCTCGCGCTCCGGCGCCCCCGGCTGCGCGAGCGCCGACCAGACCACGCGCGCCTCGGCCTCCGTGAGCCCGTGCATCGGCGATCGGGGGCTCCTCCCGACCGGGGGGTTCAACAGGGAGGGGCCCTTATAGACCTCGGTCCCGGTCCCAGACGGCGACAGGGCCCCCGGAAACGGACCGCGGGCGCCCACCACCACCATGTCCCCTCGGGGCGTCGGGATCGCGATCGGGATCGCCCTGCTCGGGTCGCTCGTGCCCCCCGCGGGCGCGACGATGATCCACACGGCGCCGGCCGGGGTCCCGCCGTGGGCCTACGGGGGCTTCCTCGCCGCCGCCGGCAACGGGGAGGTCGGCCAGGTGGCGGTGACCTACAACGATCACACCGACTACGCCGTCGTGCTCTCGCAGATCAACGACACGCCGAGCCTCCTGACGCTCACCCTGACCCGGGCGATCGGCACGGAGGGGTTCCTCGCCGCCTGCTACCCGGACTGCACCGCGCCGGAGTACAACCTCACGGCCCGGAGCGCCGGGGCCGAGTTCGAGAACGCCTCGCTGACCCTCACCCGGGAGGCGACGGTCGCGGAGAACGGGACGAACGTGTCCGCCCTCGGCCTCGTCTACGAGTCGCTCACCCTCTCCGCGCAGATCACGATCAACCTCTCCTGGCAGGAGATCGCCTCGCCCGGGGGCCCGGAAGGAGAGTGGTTCAACGCGAGCAGCGCGGCGAACTCGACCGGCGCCTTCCAGATGCTCTCCCCGCTGGGGCTCGTGCCGGCGACGCTGGCGGCGAACGACTCCTGGAGCTCCGAGGCGAGGGCCGAGGAGAACGCCTCGGTCACCTACGGCGGGGGCTGGAGCTACGCCGGCGCCCTGCTCCCGCCGAGCGGGGGGACGATCTCGGGCCAGGTCGCGCCGGTCTCGCCGACCCTCCTCTCCGTCGCCGGCCGGGACGCCGGCCCGCTCAATTCGACCGGGCTCGCCGAGGACGTCGCCCTCTCGCTCGCGACGACCGGCAACGGCTCGACCCTGCTCGAGGGCGGATTGCTCGTCCCGAACGCGACCTACCGGTACGCCGGGTTCGGCGGCGGCTGCGACCTCGCCCAGCGGCCCTGCGACTCGAACGAGTCCACTCCCGCGCTCGACTACGGCGCGTCGGACCCCTCGCATCTCGGGTGGGAGGCGGCGAGCGCGACGGTGGCGCCGTTCTCGCTAGAGCTCACGGGGGCCGGGGTCTACGACACGCCGAACGGAACCGCCTTCTGGCCCGCGTCGGCCGGTCTTCCCCCGGAGCCGTCCGGGCCCAGCGGCTCCTCGAACGTCTCCTCGGGGCTCGTGGTCCAGGGCTATCCGGAGGAGGTGCCGGATGCCGAGGCGGTGATCGCCGCCCTCCGGCCCGCCCCGACGCTCTCCGTCCCTCCGACCCACCGGACCGTCGCCGGGCACGCCTTCGGCGTCCCGACCCGGACCGTCCGGGGGGTCGAAGGTCCGACGCTCGGGAACCTGACCGTGCTGCCGGTGCCGAAGGCGCCGCTCGGGACGCTCCAGCTCCTGCTCCTGGCCGTCGCGGCGGTCGGAGGGGCTTCCCTGGGCGCGGCCGCGGTCGTGCGACGGCGCCGCGGGCGCCCCCCGCCTCCCGAGGAGGAGCCCGCGTCATCGGCCGAGGAGCCCCCCGCGGAGCCCGCCGACGAGGACCCGCTGGGCTACGTCTGGTGAGCCGCCGCGCTCAGGCGCTGGGCGTCGCAGGGCGCGGGGCGTACCAGGCCCGCCGCACCGTCGGCGCGCCGGCGGGGTCGAAGGAGACGCGGACGCCGGCGGCCCGGCCGAAGAGCGCGAACTCGAGGGAGTACCAGGTGACGGCCCAGCCGCGGGGTCCCTCCTCGGCGTCGGCGAAGTGGTAGGTGTCGTCGAGGAACCGGAAGGCCTTGCGGGCGAGCGGGTACGAGCGCGCGAGGGCGTCGGCCCGGTCCGCGATCGGCCCGGAGACCCCCGGGACCGCCTCCATCGGCGCCGAGACGCTCCGCGGCGGCTCGAGGAGCCCCCGGAAGAGTCGGAAGCGCCCGTAGACCGTCGTCATCCGGCCCCCCTCCTTCCGCTCGCTCAGCAGCATCCAGTCGAGCGGGTTGGAGGTCGCGACGACGACGTCGAACGGGCCGATGCGCTTCAGGAGCCGGCCCACCCGCAGGCGCCCGGCGAGGCGGATCGCGAAGTAGGCGACGAAGAAGGCGGCGAGACCGTAGAGGGTCGCGAGGTAGATCGAGAAGGCGACGTGGTCCCGCTCGACGCCGAGGAGCAGGTAGAAGGAGAGGGCCGAGACGATCAGCGTCACGAAGTTCACCGCCCGGTCCGCGTCGAGCTGGAGGCGGCGGTCGCTGAACGGGAGCAGCGGGGGGACCGAGAAGTTCGTGAAGGCGTCCTCGAGGATGTGCAGCGCGCCCCCGGCGAAGAAGAGGCCGAAGTAGACGAGCGCGCTCCCGCCGGCGATCAGCGGCGCGAGGAGCGCCCCGCCGACGGCGATGATCGTGACGCCCGGGAGCGAGTGGGTGATCCCGTGGTGCCGCAGGATCGGGAAGCGCTTCCAGAGCGGGTAGAGGAGGATGTCGGCGTCGGGGAGCCCTCCCGCGAGGGCGCCGGCGGCGAGGTACGCCGGTCGGAAGCCGACGAGCCCGTACGCGAGCAGGTAGGCGGTGAGGATGTGGGTGAGGAGGTCCACGGGCCGATCGGCCTACAGGAGGCCCTCCTCGAGGACCTCGACCGACTCGACCTCGGGGAGCGCCTTCAACGCGCTCTCCGTCGCCTCGAGGACGCCGCCCGAGTCGGCCATGACGACGCTGACGAGCAGCGCCTTCAGACCGAAGGCGATGTCCTTGACCTGCATCCCGCGCAGCTTCGCCGCATCGGGGACCGCGGCGCGGACCCCCGCGGCCATCGCCTTGAGGTCGGTGTCGACCCCCTTCGGCATGAGCCGCAGGAGGACCGCGACCTCGCCCATGGCCTACCGGGAGCCGCCTACGGACCGGCGAAGGAGCACTCGGAGCATCGGTACGGGACCGACTGGTCCCGGCACCGGGCGCATCGGCCGAGCGTCGGCCGGCCGCACTCGGGGCAGGGGAAGTGGACGGCCCCGCGGCCGCTCAAGGCGACCCCGCAGGAGGAGCACCGTGCCTCGCCCGTCATCCGAACCCCGCTAGCGCTTCGCCTTCGACCGGCGGCGGCCGCCGACCCGGGTCGCCCATATAAAGACGGCCCCGGCGAGGGCGACGGCGCCGGCGAGGATCCAGAGCGTGTTGTCCGGCGCCGGGCCGGGGACGTAGAAGGAGGCCGAGTACGACTCGCTCCCGCCGGCGAAGACGACGTCGCCGTGCTCCTGGGCGAGGGAGATCGTGAAGGTGTGCCAGCCCGCGGAGAGCCCGGCGCCGACGTAGCTGAAGGTGAGCGGGTAGCTCTGGCCGGCGGTCAGCGAGGGGACGTTCACGACGCCGACGGCGGCGCCGTCGAGCTCGACGGTGATCGAGAAGGCCTTCACCGAGCTCGGGCCCACGACCGTGAGACTCGCGGAGAGGACGATCGGCTGGATGATGTTGATCACGTAGGTGAGGTTCGTCGACTGGTTGTCCCCGTTGTAGCTCGAGCCGACGTCGACGTAGAGCGTGAGGGTCTCCGTGAGGTTCGGCGCCACGAGGTTGAGGGTCGCCGTGTCGTTGATGAGGACCCCCTGGGAGGGGGAGATCGAGGCCGAGGTCGTGTTGAACCCGACGATCGAGGCCTGGTAGGTGAGGTTCCCCACCTGCGTCCCGTTCGCGGCGATCGCGGGGCCGCCGGTGGCGTTCACGACGTAGTTCGCCTTCAGGCCGACCCCGACCGTCGTCGGTCCCGAGAGGTGCCCGGCGAGCGCCGTCGTCACCGTCTGGGCGGAGGCCCGCGGGGTGAGCGACGGGGCGCCGAGGGCCCCGAGGCCGACGACCAGGAGGAGCGCGAGGAGGGCGCCGACGGACCGACGGGCGCGAGCGGCGGCCACGCTACCTCCGCGTCCACCGGCGGGTCCGGTACCACCGCCAGGTGACCATGCCGATGACGAAGCCGGCGGCCGGGACGAAGCTGAGGACGGGCACGAGCCAGTCGGGGTAGGCGGGGGGGCTCCCGAGCGAGGGGCCGACCACCCCGAGCCCCGGGGTGCCGATCGAGACCGACGTCACCGGGACGGAGAGGGAGATCGGGATCCGGACCCCGCCGGAACCGTTCAGGATCGTCGCGATCACCGTGATCGTCCCCGGCGGCAGCGCGACGTTGTCCTGGGCGACGAGGTTGAGGGTGAAGGTCGTGTTCGTGTCGATCGGGATCGTGACGGGGGCGCTGATCCGGGTGCCGGCCTCGGTGAAGGAGGCGTTCCACCCGTCGCCGGCGAGCTCGATCGCGTCGGCGAGCGTGAGGGTCGCCTGCACCGCCGAGTTGCCCGTGTTCCTCAGGTAGAACGGGATCGAGGCGTTGTACGGGGCGGTCGAGGCCCCCGAGAGCGGGCTCGCCCCGCCGACGAGGGTGTAGCTCGGGGTGAGGTT
>JASHVI010000098.1 GCA_030039525.1 Thermoplasmata archaeon | reverse complement strand
GCCCTCGTCCGGATGCTCGCGCCGGCCTCCCGCTACTTCGAAGCGCATCCGGGCGCTATCCCCGAGGGGCTCTAGTTCGCTCCGGGGCTTTGCCCGCAAAGGGTCGCCGTTCGAGTTCTCGGACAGGAGTTTTCGGGCGGTCTGGCGACTTCTCGGGCGCCCCGCCCCGGAGGGTGTCGCTCGATCGGCGTCTAGGGCCTTCCCGACGTCCTGGTCTAGTCACCGGACCCGTGGCAGGATCGGAGGCCCGGCTCGAGTTGATTACTCCTTGGATTCGGTGGGCTCCGTGGTGATCGGCTCCTTGCCACGAGAGGAGGCGTAGGCGGGGTTGTTGGGATTTCCTTGGTTGGACGAGTTGTTCGCTGAGGCATGGTGCGCGGGGTTGTTAGGGTTCATCGAGTTCGATCGCTGGTCGTTGCGGCTCTGACCGCCCTTGCCCTTGCTCATTGGCAGCTTCCTCGCGCTCAGCGCGCGCACTCCCTCAAGGCACCTGCTCACGATGAGCCGGCGATTCCGGGGCAGACCCGACCGGGTCCCAGGCGGTAGTCGTGAGGGAGACGACCCACCAGTCCTTCGACAAGATTTTGAAGCGAGATGTTGTCGCGAGGCCGTGAAGGTCCGCCTGCCCTATCGAGTTGGCGCGATTTTCGGCGTGGCCATGTTCGCGGGGCTGACGCTCTTCACGGTAGTCGCGGGTGGCACCGCAGCCCATCCGGCAGTAGCTGCCTCCACCTATTGCTACGCCGCCGCGGACTCGCAGCAGCCGGCGTATGATCCTGTCAATGACCTGACGTACGTGCCGAGCAACCTCACCGGATACCCGAACGTCGTGACCGCCTTGAACATGACCTCCTGCTCGAGCCAGACGATCTCACTACCCGCCGGAGCCGGAGCGTCGGCCGCCACTTTCGATTCCAAGGACGGGCACGTCTACGTGTCCGATTATCTGCTCGACCAAGTCTACGTCATCAACGGAACTCGCATCGTCGCCACCGTCGGCGGGGGGTGGTTCGATCACCCCGTCGCGGTGGCTTACGACCCCCTGGCGGGGTCCGTTCTGGTTGCGAATTTCGCTAGCGGGAACCTCACCGAAATCACGGGAACGCGCGTCGTTGGGAGCTTCAGTTCGGGGGGATCCGGTCCGGCTTCAATCGCGGTGGACACCGCCGCCCGGTCGATCCTGGTGGTCAATCAGCAGTCTCGCAACCTGACGATCGTGACGGACGCTGCTTCGCCCCTAAACTCCCCTCAACTCAGTGACTCGTACAGCGCTCCGGGGCAGCTTCCCCTCGCGGTAGCCTTCGACAAGAGCAGCGGCCTCGACTACGTGTCTTGGATCGCTACGAACGGGTCGGGATGGACGAATGGGTCCCTGTCATTGGTTTACGGAAAGAACGGGACTCTAGCTGGAACCGTGTTCTTGGGACTTCACCGCATCCCGTCGTGGCTCGGGTATTCGCCCGCGACTAGTCGAGTGTACGTTGCTCTCACCGCCAGACATACGGTTTGGGAGCTGAGCGGCACGACTGTCGTCAAGGAGACACAACTAGCGCCCCGTTCCGTCCCAGTCGGTTTCGCCTATGATTCCGCCGCGCATCGAGAATTGGTGTGCGGCTTCGGCACGCCGAGCAGCAGGATCTACGCGATTGTCTGAGGACCCGAGCACCTGGGCAAAGCCCCGGTCCGGCTCCCCCTTAAATACGGACGGCCTTACGCGCCTCGCCCGTGAGCCGAGGACCCCCTACGAAGGGGTTCCGCTGACGCGAGGTGAACGATGGCCCGTCCGATCTACGTGCGCTTCGAGACCCCCGGCGACGTCGCCGAAAAGGCCCTGCAGCTCGTCCAGGTGGCCAGCGAGACCGGGAAGGTCCGCGTCGGCACCAACGAGGTGACAAAGTCGAGCGAGCGCGCCGAGGCGAAGCTCGTCGTCATGGCGGAGGACGTCGACCCGGTCGAGATCCTCGTCCACATCCCGATGCTCTGCGAGGAGAAGCGGATCCCCTACGTCTACGTCCCGAAGAAGCAGCGGCTCGGCCAGTCGGCCGGCCTCTCGAAGTCCGCGGCGAGCGTCGCCGTCGTGGAGGCCGGGGAGGCGAAGGGCCTCCTCGAGGAGCTCGCCACCGCCTTCCCGACGCTGAAGAAGTAGGCTAAGCCCCTCGGAGGCGACGATGGCGGAGGAGAAGGGCTCGCCGGCGGAGGTCGTCGAGCTGATCGGCCGCACGGGCATGGCCGGCGAGGCGACGCAGGTCAAAGTCCGCGTCCTCGCGGGCCGCGACCGCGGCAAGATCATCACCCGCAACGTCGCGGGCCCGATCCGGCTCGGCGACGTCCTCGTCCTCCGGGAGACGGCGCGCGAGGCGCGCAAGCTCTCGGTCCGGTGAGGTCGAGATGGTCGTCAAGAGGGCCTGCTCGTTCTGCGCCGGCGAGATCGAGCCCGGCACGGGCACGATGTTCGTCAAGCGCGACGGGACGGTCTACCACTTCTGCACCTCCTCCTGCCGGAAGCAGCAGCTCCACCTGGGCCGCGTCGGCCACCGGCTGAAGTGGACCCGGGCCCACGCGATCCGCAAGGCCGCCGACCAGGCCGGCCCGAAGGTCCCCGCGGCCGCGGCACCGTCCAAGGCGCGCGACGCGACGAAGCCCTCGGCACCGAGCCCCCCGCCACCCGCCGAGCCGGAGGCGGTCGCGACGGGAACCCCCCCGGCGGCGCCGGAAGCGCCCGAGTCGGAGCCGGCGAAAGGCGCTCCGAAGGCGAAGAAGGCCGCGAAGCCCCGGAAAAAGGCCGCGGCCAAGGACTCCGGGGACTCGGCCGCCCCGTCCCCGCCCGCCCCCGATTGAGCCGACCGGGCTCGTTCCACTCGACTCGACCTCTTCATCCCTTGCGCTGACCCCACGGTAGGGTGGCCGGGCCATCGGGCCGCCGGAGCGTCACCGCGGCCGAGCTGGCCGAGTACGTGTACTGCCCGAGGGCGCACTGGTACTCGCAGGTCGCGCCGGGGGCCCCGTCGCCGCCCAGCGCGGCGCGTCGCCGGGCCGCCGGCGAGAGCTACCATCTCCGCGCGGGGGAGGCCCTCCGCATCCGAGAGCGCCGCACCTCCTGGTACTGGGCGGCCCTCGGCGCCGGGCTGCTCCTCGTTCTCCTGTTACTCCTCACGATCTTCCTGGGAGCGTGACGGTACGCTGCCCCGGTTCCTCGAGGCCGCGCTCGCCCTCGGCGCCCTCGCGCTGCTCGCCTACGCGGCCGCCCGGCTCGCGCAATCGTCGCGGGACGCACGGTACGGGGTGCTCCTGGCGATCGACGACGGTTTGGCCCTCGACCGACCGATGCACTCGGAGCGGTGGGGACTCTCGGGCCGCCCGGACGAGCTCCGCCGGCTCCCCGACGGACGCCGCGTGCCGATCGAGTGGAAGAGCCGGTCGGCCCCCCGAGGAGGCCCGTTTCCTTCCCATCGGGCGCAGGTGCTGGCCTACCTCGCACTGGTCGAGGAGACGACCGGAGCTCCGCCCCCCTTCGGGCTGCTGCGCTACGGGGACGGTACCGAGTTCCGGATCCCCTGGGACCGCGACGCCCGCGCCGAGCTGGGGGACATCCGAGCCGCGATTGCCCGGCCGTACGACGGCCGCCATCTCGCGAGTCCGACGAAGTGCGCGGGCTGCCGCTGGCGCACCCTCTGTGATGTGCGGGCGAGCGCACCGCGTGGGCGGACCCTCGACTAGCGCCGCGGGAAGGGGGAGGGCCCCGCGCGTCGGTGCGCGAGCCACCTCGATCCGATCGAGAGTCGTCTTCGCACGATTCGGGGGAGGGGTTCCCGGGTCCCGGTCCACAGATCGGGACACGCCGAGTAGACGCGTCGCTCCGCCGTCCGACGACCATACCGGTCCACGGCAGGACGAAAGCGTGCCCCGCGCTTCGCGGCGGCGCGCGGCCCACCATCCTGTGGCCGGGCGGCCCACCCGGTGCGTTGCGCGACTACCGCACGCGGCTCGCCACGGTGAACGTCGGCATGACCCCGTTGGGCGGGTAGGCCCGGAGCCGGGCCCAGTCGAACGTCACGTTGAGCGAGAGGTAGGAGCCCGCTTGCATGTAGATGCCCTCGGGGTAGTCGTAGCTGAACCCCTTGTGGTGCTTCAGTTTGTCGTTCACGCAGACGTTGATCGTCTGGAACGCTCGCCCGTTTCCACCCTGAGTGGTCGAGGTCGAGAAGGTCGAGTTGTACCAGTAGGTGCAGCTGTACCATGCATCATACGTCGCGTTGATGTCGAAGATGTACCCCATCACGGCCGGCTGGCCGGGCGCCGGACTGCCCGTCGCACCCCCCGACCAATAGCCCTCTCCGCCGAGATGGGACCCGATGGAGCTGGTCCCGGTCCACTCGTTCGAGTACCAGCCGGTGCTGCCGGGGTTCTCCTGGGCCTGGTACAGATCGAGGATGTACGATTGGTTCTTGGGGACCGTGAAGCCCATGCCGGCCGACGCGCACCGCACGCTGCAATTGATGTCCACCGTGAGTCCGTGACCGAGCGAAACACTCACGCTGCCGGACTGGCCCGAGGCCGCGATGCCCGTGACGAAGGGTCGCGGGACCGACGTCGACGCGAAGCCGGTGTAGCTCTCGAAGACCGCCGCCCCGGAGTCCAGACTCCCGTAGGCGCCCGGGGTCAGCTCGGGGGCCTCCCCGACGTTGATTCCGTTCATCGCCGTGCCGTTGGCCAGGAAGCCCATGTAGACGGTCAGCTTCGACCGGGCCGGGATGCCGCTCGAGAGGTTCAGCCAGTAGATCGAGTTCGTGGAGTTGTTCGACGCCCCGCTCTCCAACCAGCTCGGAATCACGCCGCCGCCGCGGCCGAAGAACTCCACGTTGCTGAGGTTCGCCCGCTCGTACGGCGCGTACCGCGAGCTGTTGATCGTGATCTCCTGCTGGAAGGGGGCGGGGGTGGCCACCGTCTGCCGGTTCGAGAGCTTGATCGCGACGTAGCTCGTCACTCCCGGGGGGAGCACCACGCCGGTGGGCGCCACGGCCCGGTCGGCCAGCAGGGAGGGGGCTCTCGGGGAGGCCGGTCCCGCCACGACCCCCGATCCGGGGATGAGCAGGAGGGCGATGACGCCCACGCCGATCACGGTCCCCAGTCCCAAAGTCGATTTTCTCCGCCCTTTCACGGACATGCTCTCCCGGTGCGCGACCGGGGTGTGAGGGCCCTCCGATACTTCAAGCCGTAGAATCGACCGGTCTCAAAATCCCGGGTCCTCTGCCAATCCCCGGGACCTAGGCTGCCGGGGCGCGCCCTCCCGGGGCCGGACTCTCCCGCTCGGCGTGGCACGAACGGGGCCCGTCGCGAGCCGTCGGGTCCGGTAGCGCCCCGCATCGGGGGCCGACGAGAGGCTCCGGCCAAACCTTTTCCGAGCTCTCCACTCGCTCGGCCGATGCCCGAGGGCACCTTCGAGCGCACGCTCGTCTTGGTCAAGCCGGACGCGATCCGGCGGGGCCTCCTCGGCGAGATCGTCGGCCGCCTGGAACGCAAGACCCTTCGGATCGCCGCGGCGCGGCTCCTCTCGGTCTCCCCCGAGCTCGCGGCCAAGCACTACGCCGAGCACCGCGGGAAGCCGTTCTACCCGGGTCTGATCCAGCACATCACGAGCGGCCCGGTCCTGGCCCTCGCCGTCGAGGGCCGGGAGGCGATCGCCGTGGTCCGCCTCCTCATCGGGGCGACCAACCCGTCGAGCGCCGCCCCCGGCACGATCCGCGGGGACCTCGCTTCGGCGATGACGCCCAACCTGGTCCACGCCGCCGATTCCCCCGCCTCGGCCGAGCGGGAGCTGTCCCTCTACTTCCCGCCGACCGAGTACGTGGCGTACGAGCGGACCGACCACCCGTACGCCTGAAGCCGGGATGGGCGAGCCCCTCCTCGACGCCGTCCAAGCGCTCCGTCGCGGCGGGCTCGTCGCCTACCCGACCGACACGCTGTTCGGGCTCGCCGCACGGGCCGGCTCCTCCGCCTCCGTCGACCGGCTCGTCAGGGCCAAGGCCCGTCCGCCGGGACAGCCGATCTCCGTCGCGGTCTCCTCGACCGAGGAGCTCGAGCCGCTCGTCCGGCTCTCCGACGAGGCGCGCGCCTTCGCCCGTTGGAACCTCCCCGGACCCTTCACCCTCGTCGCCGCGGCCCGACCGGGGGCTCCCTTGGCGCCGTCGCTCCTCGCTCCCGACGGGAGTGTCGGGATCCGGGTTCCCGGTCACCCCCTCGCCCGCGAGCTCGCCCGCCGGGCCGGCCCCATCACCGCCACTAGCGCGAACCGGCACGGAGCGGCGAACCCGCGCTCGGTCGCGGCGATCCGGCGCGCGTTCGGTCCGCAGATCGCGGTCTACCTCTCGGGGGGCCCGGCCCCCTCCGGCCGGCCCTCTACGCTCGTCGACGTCACCGGGCCGGCCCCCAGGGTCCTGAGCCGCGCGAAGCCCGGGAGGCGGGCCTGATGGGCTACCCCGCCGACCTCGACCGCTGGCGGAGCGCCTGCCGGATCGCGGCCCGGGCGAGGGAGCGGGGCGTCGGGTGGGCGCTCCCCGGGGTGAAGCGCCGGGAGCTCGCCGACCGGATCGAGGGGTTCATCCGTTCTCAGGGGGCCGAGCCCTCCTTCCCGGCGAACCTCTCCCGGAACGTCGAGGCCGCGCACTTCACCCCGCCCCCGGACGACGAGGCGACGCTCGAGGCCGGAGACCTCCTCAAGATCGACGTCGGCGCCCACCTCGA
>JASHVI010000097.1 GCA_030039525.1 Thermoplasmata archaeon | reverse complement strand
CCGGGGTCCGGGCGCTGGAGCTCTGCGTCCCGACCGGGCCGTTCCGGCGGGCGCTCGCCGAGCGGGGGATCGCCACCCGGATCCAGCCCGAGGAGGGAGCCCTCCCCGAGTTCCGGGGACCCTCCGGACCCGCATAGCCGACCCCGCTAAGTTCGGGTCGGGCCCCCGCTTTCGAACGCATTCCGCCATGTAATGTCCTGCATCTGGGGTAAACTCCGCTTTGATAGAGCATTAATGCGAGTTTATCATTCCATATCGAGCATTGAACACGGGTAAATCCTCACCAATTTTCCCCACATAGTCGCTTCAAACCGCTCGTCACCTATATATCCCCCCTCCAAGTGCTGACCGCACTGGGATGGGGTTTTCGTGGCCGAGACGGTCGACGGAGCGGCCGGGCAGGCCCCGGAGCCGACCGAACTCCCGGCCCCGACGCGCCTAGGCGAGCCGAGCCGGCCCGCGCGCCGCGCCGGGGAGGGGGAGGCGGTCCGCAAGCCGGTCCCGGAGTCCTCCGCGGTGCCCGCGGAGCCTGCGAAGGCCTCCCGCGAGGAGCCGGTCGTCCGTCCGGAGGCCGCGGGGAGCTTTCCCCCGGTCGGGGAGAGCGAGGCCCCGAGCATCCCGATCCCGATCGCCCGGCTCATCCCGAAGCTCCGCAAGAGCGCGAAGCTCTTCGAGGAGGGGAAGAAGCGGATCCCGAACTCGTCGAGCTCGCTCATCCGCGTCGCCTCGTACGACCCGTGCCCCCCCTTCCTCTCGAAGGGGGCCGGGGCGAGGGTCTGGGACGAGGACGGGAACGAGTACCTCGACTACAACCTGGGCTACGGGATCCTGATCAACGGCCACGCCCACCCCGAGATGGTCAAGGCGATCCAGGCGCAGGCCGAGCTCGGGCTCCACTTCGCCTCGCCCACCGAGCTCGAGATCGACGTCGCGAAGGCCTTCCAGAAGCTCGTCCCCTCCGCCGAGCGCGTCGCGTTCTGCTCCAACGGCTCCGACGCGACGATGAACGCGATCCGGATCGCGCGCGCCGTCACCGGGAAGGACGGGATCCTGAAGTTCGAGGGCCACTACCACGGGCAGCACGACTACGCGCTGATCTCCGCGGAAGCGCCCCCGATCGTCGCCGGGCTCGACGAGTACCCGCGCCCGCTCCCGAACTCCGCCGGGATCCCGCCGGGCGTCACGGACTACGTGATGGTCGCGGCGTACAACTCGATCACCTCCGTCGAGCGGATGGTGAAGCGCTACAAGGACCGCCTCGCCGCCGTGATCCTCGAGCCGATCATGGCGAACGCCGGCGTCATCCCGCCGGCCCCGGACTACCTGAAGCGCCTGCGCGAGATCACTCGCGAGAACGACCTCCTGCTGATCTTCGACGAGGTCTTCACCGGCTTCCGGGTCGCCCCGGGCGGGGCCCAGCAGCTCTACAAGGTCGAGCCCGACCTCTCCTGCTGGGCGAAGGCGCTCGGCGGCGGCGTGCCGATCTCCGCCGTCTCCGGGAAGGCCGAGTTCATGGACCTGATCGCCCCCGGGCGGATCTCCTTCGGCGGCACCTACTTCGCCAACAACCTCTCCCTCGCCGGGACGCTCGCGAACCTGAAGATCCTCTCCCGCGGGGGGGAGGACCTCTACCAGCGGTTCGGCCGGCTCACCGACCAGCTCGAGAAGGGCCTCGAGGCGGCGGCGCGGGACGCCAAGGTGAACGTCCTCGTCCAGTCGGTGAACGGGATGCTGCAGTACTTCTTCACCCGGCGGCGGAAGATCACGAACTACCGGGAGTCCCTCCAGATCGACTGGAACCTCTACCTGAGGAACCACCAGCTCCTGCTCGATCGCGGGATCTACACCCACCCCGACAACTACGAGCGGATCACCTTCTCGAGCGCGCACACCGAGAAGGACGTCGAGCGGTTCGTCGCGGCGGCCTCGGAGACCTTCAAGGAGCTGAAGACGCTCCCGCGCGACTACCTCCCGTAGCCCCGCTCGGCACCGTCATTACCCGGCCCCCGCTCCGTCGCCCGGGAGGGCTCGCGTGGAGGGCCGGCTCTGGATCGACGGGGAGTGGCGCGAGGCCGCCTCGGGATCCCGGCAGCCGCTCCGGTCGCCGTTCGACGGCCGGCCGGTCGGCTCCTTCGCCCGGGCCGGACGGGAGGAGGCGAGGGCGGCGATCGACGCCGCCCGCACCGCCTTCGACCGGGGCCCGTGGCCCCGCGCGACGCCGAAGGCCCGGGGGGACGTGTTCCTTGCCGCGGCGCGGATCCTGACCCAGCGGCTCCCGGAGCTCGCCGAGCTCGAGAGCGCGAACCAGGGGAAGACGATCAAGCAGGCCCAGGACGCCGACCTCCCGTTCGCCGTCGACAACCTCGTCTTCTACGCGGGGGCGGGCCGGACGATGGAGAGCCGGAACCCCTCCGAGTTCACCGGCGACGGCACGACGATCCTCCGGCGCGAGCCGATCGGGGTGATCGGGGCGATCGTCCCCTGGAACTATCCGATCATGATGGCGGTCTGGAAGGTCGCGCCCGCCCTCGTCACCGGCAACACCGTCGTCCTCAAGCCCGCCTCCTGGACCCCGCTCACCGCGCTCGAGCTCGCGCGCGCCTTCGAGCAGGCGGGGCTGCCGAAGGGGGCGCTCAACGTGGTGACGGGCCCCGGGGCCGAGGTCGGGGACGAGATCGCCCGCCACCGCTCGGTCGACGGCGTCGCGCTCACCGGAGACTCCGCCACCGGGCGGACGGTGATGGCCGCGGCCAGCGGCACCGTGAAGCGGGTGCAGCTCGAGCTCGGGGGCAAGGCCCCGTTCGTCGTCTTCCCGGACGCGAACCTCGCCGCCGCGGTCGAGGGGGCGGTCGTCGGCGGGCTCGTCAACGGCGGGCAGGACTGCACGGCGGCGACCCGCCTGATCGTCCACGAGTCGCTCCGCCCGAGGTTCCTCTCGAAGCTCCTCGAGCGCCTCGGCGCGGTCCGGATGGGGAACCCCGCGGCCCGCTCGACCGACCTCGGCCCGCTCGTCCACCCGGAGCACCAGCGCCGGGTCCTCGGCTTCGTCGAGGAGGGCGTCGCCGCCGGCGCGAAGCTCGCCACCGGGGGCGGACCCGGGGAGGGTCCGCTCTCGAAGGGGGCCTTCGTGCGCCCGACGGTGCTCGACGCGGTCGCGCCGGACATGCGGGTGGCCCGGGAGGAGGTCTTCGGACCGGTCCTCGACATCCTCACCTTCGAGACCTTCGACGAAGCGATGACGATCGCGAACTCGGTCGACTACGGCCTCGCGGCCAGCGTCTGGACCGAGGACCTTCGGACGGCCTGGAAGAGCGCGAACGCGCTCCGGTTCGGCGACGTCTGGGTCAACGACCACCTGCCGCTCGGCTCGGAGACCCCGCACGGCGGGATGAAGCAGTCCGGCTTCGGCAAGGACCTCGGGGTCGACTCGCTGAACGACTACACCGTGACGAAGAACATCTACCTCGATCTCACCGGAGAGGCCCGGAAGGCCTGGCATTACACCGTCTACGGGGAGCCCCCCG
>JASHVI010000009.1 GCA_030039525.1 Thermoplasmata archaeon | reverse complement strand
ATCGCGGTGGCGAGCCCGAAGGCCCTCGGCATCGAGGGGTGCCCGCGCCGCGTCTCCGCGTGGTCGATGACGTCGTCGTGCACGAGGCTCGCGGTGTGGATGAGCTGGAAGGCGGCGGCGAGGGAGCGGATCGGGTCGGTCGACTCCGGCCCGAGGGCCCGGTAGGTCGCCGCCATCAGGAGGGGGCGGACCCGCTTGCCGCCGGCCCGGCAGGCGTACCGGGCGGCCTCCGAGAGCTGCGGGTAGTCGGAGCCCAGGACCTCCTCGAGCCGCCGGTCGATGGCGGCGAGGTCCTGCGTCAGCTGAGGGACCAGCGCCTCGACCTCGTGGGCGACCGCCGGCCCGAGGGTCTGGGTGACGAGGGATTCGAGGGGCGGCTCGCCCGACTCGAGCGAGGTCGAGGGCGCCGGCGTCGTCACGACGCCCCCCCGAGACGCCTCGGCCAGCGGAGCCGCATCATGGCATCCAAGCCCCCCCCGCCGATATAGCCCATGCCGGCGGCGAGGGCCGGGTCCCAGCGCGACCACGGGGCGCTGAAGCGGAAGATCCGGTGGGCCCGGGCGAGGGGCGCCGCGAGGTGGCGGCGCCACGCCGCGTCGTACTCGGCGAGCGGGCGTCCCTCCCGCACGTGCCGGGCGCAGGCCACGCCGGCGTCCCAGCCCGAGATCATCGCGGTCGGGATCCCCCCGCCGTTGGTGGCCATCACGAGGTGGGCCGCGTCGCCCGCGAGGAGGACCGAGCCCCGGACCGCGCTCTTCGGGGGGGGACCGATCGGGACCCACCAGGTGGTCCGGTGCGTCGGTTCGGAGAGCCCCGCGCGGCGCGCGAACCGGTCGAGGAGCCCGGGAAGGGTCGAGCCCTTCGGGAGCTGCGGGACCCCGAGCCCGACGTTCGCCGCCTCTCGCTTCGGGAAGGCCCAGGCGTATCCCCCCGGCGCCTCCCCGCCGAAGTAGAGCGAGATCTCCCCCGGGGGCGCGCCCTGCGCCGAGGCCGTGATCATCCGGAACATCCTCGGCGGTGCCGGAAAGCCGGTGCCCCGGGCCGCGACCGAGATCGGGCCGTCGGCGCCGACGATCGCCCTCGCCGCGATCCGCTCCCCCGCCGCGGTCGTGACCTCCCCGGGGCGCACGGCGACGACGCCGAGCGGGTGGCGGAGCTCCGCCCCCGCGCGCTCGGCGTCCCGCGCGAGCCGGGCGTCGAAGGCCCTTCGGGAGACCGTGAACCCGTCGAGCGGGAACCGGAACCTCCGGCCGAAGGGGCCGACGCAGACCATCGCGCCGATCGTCGCCTCGACCGTCTCCGGCGGGATCCGGTAGGCGTCGGCGAGCACGTCGCCGACCGGGAAGAGGTCGGTCAGCTCCTCGGGGGTCGGGAGGAACTCGCCGCACTGGACCGGCACCCCGAGCTCGCTCCGCCGGTCCACGAGGAGCGTGCGCGCCCCGCCGACGGCCGCGGCACGCGCCGCCGTGGCCCCGGCGGGGCCGGCGCCGATCACGACGACGTCGAAGCGCTCCACCGGCCTAGACCCCGACCGTCAGGAAGTGCTGCGCGGCGGTCTGGATCCCGGAGAGGACCGGCCCCGGGTAGACGCCGAGGCCGACGACGGCGACGGCGATGAGGGCGATCGCCGCGCAGCGGCCGTAGCCGACGCGCTCCGCGAAGCTGGGGCCGGGCTCGGGGAGGCCGAGCGGCGGCGGCGGGGCGCTCGGGTCGGTGTCGAGGAACATCGCCTTCAGGACCCTCGCGTAGTAGAAGACCGACACCGCGCTGTTCAGGAGGCCGGCGACGGCGAGCCAGACGAAGAGCCCCTCGGCCTGGACGGCGGCGCTGAAGAGGACGAACTTCGAGACGAATCCGACGGTGAGCGGGATGCCGGCGAGGCCGAGCAGCATGAGCGCGAAGGCGGCGCCGAAGAGGGGGTGCTTCGTGCCGACGCCCCGCCAGTCGTCGATGAGCGGCCCCACGCCGAGCGAGGCGGCCGCGGCGACGGCGAGGAAGGCGCCGGTCTTCATCAGCGCGTGCGCGAGGACCTGCATCGTCGCCCCGGTGATCCCGGGGGCCGTGCCGAGCGCGATGCCGATGAGCATGTAGCCGGCCTGGCTGATCGACGAGTAGGCCAGCATCCGCTTCATCTCCTTCTGGAGCAGCGCGAGCAGGTTCCCGAAGGTCATCGTCAGGACGGCGACGACCCCGAGCGTCAGCTGGATCGCGTCGGAGAAGTGGGCCGGGAGCACGCCGACGACGCACGGGCCCGCGCCGGTGCAACTCGGGGCGAGCCGAAGGAGGATCAGCGGGCCGACGAAGACGAGGAGCAGCGCGAAGAAGCCGATCTTCTTCGACCCGCCGGCGAGGAACGCCGAGACGTCCGTCGGAGCGCCGTCGTAGACGTCGACCGCCCAGGCGTGGAACGGCACGAGGGTGAGCTTGAACCCGAGCCCGGCGATGAGGAACCCGTAGCCGAAGAGGGCGAGGTCCGGGTACGAGGGCGGCGCGGCGAGCGCGGTCAGGCTCGTTGTCCCGTAGGCGCCGAAGAGGAGGGAGGCGCCGAAGAAGGAGAGCGCCGTCGAGAGGGCCCCGACGATGTAGAACTTCATCGCGGCCTCGATCTGGCGAGGGTCCTTGCGCGAGTAGCCGACGAGCAGGTAGGTGGAGATCCCGGTCACCTCCACCGCGAGCAGGAGGAAGATGAGGTCGGAGGCGAGGGCGACCAGCAGCATCCCGAGCGTCGCGGTCTGGAGGAGCCCGAAGAAGATCGCCGCGCCCTTCTCGCCGGAGGGCCGGGAGAGCGACGCGAGGGCGACGAGCCCCGCGGGGAGGAGGAAGATCGCCTGGAAGATGAGGCCGAGGCTCGTGAAGTCGTAGAGGGGGCCGCCGGCGGCCGGGAGGTCGACGGCGCTGGCGGGGAGGGTCCGGAAGACGCCGAGGCCGGCGGTCCCGAGGTCGGCGAGGACCGCGAGGAGGGCGAGCAGGATGGCGCCGAGGGCGATCGCTCCGAGGAGCTCGCTCCGTTTCACCCCAAGGACGTCGAGGAGGAAGACCAGCAGGGCCCCGACGAGGAGCAGGACCTCCGGGAGGAACTCGGCGACGACGTTGAGCATCACGGAGGGGCCCTCATCCGAGGCGGATCACCGGCGACTGCTGGATCACGCTCACGAGGAGCCCCGGGAGGATCCCGTAGAGGATCGTGAGCCCGACGAGCAGCGCCATGCCGGCGGCCTCGGCGCTGTCGAGGTCGTGGGCCCGATCCGGGATCCCTTTCGGCGGCCCGAAGAGCATCCGCTGCATCATCCAGAGGTAGAAGGCCGCGGTGACGACGAGCGTGATCAGCGGGATGAACACCCAGTAGCCGATCGCGTCCCATGTCGCGAGGAGGGCGAGGAACTCGGCCGGGAAGCTGATCAGGGCGGGTAGGCCGAGCGAGGCGAGCGCGCCGACCATGGTCATCGTGGCGAGGACCGGGGCGCGGGGGGTGATGCCGCCGACGCCGGCGATCTCCCGGGTCCCGAACGCGTGGTGGAAGGAGCCCGAGACCATGAACAATAGTCCGGAGACGACCCCGTGCGCGAACATCAATAGGACCGCGGCGAGCACGCCGAGCTGGCTGCCCACCGCGATGGCGAGCAGCACGATGCCCATGTGGTTGATCGAGGAGTAGGCGACGAGGCGCTTCAGGTCCCGCTGCGCGAGCGAGACCCAGGAGCCCCAGACGATCGACAGGAAGGCGACCCCGTAGAGGATCCACTGGACGTGCCCGAGGGCGTCCGGGAGCAGCTCGGTCCCCCACCGGATCAGCCCGTAGCCGCCGAGCTTCAGGAGGAGCCCCGCGAGGAGCACGGAGCCGCCCGTCGGCGCCTCCACGTGGGCGTCGGGGAGCCACGTGTGGAACGGGACGATCGGGAACTTGACCCCGAAGCCGAAGAAGAGGGCGAGGAAGACGAAGACCTGCGTGACGATCGGGAGCGACGAGGCGCTCGAGGAGATCGCCGTGTAGTCGAGCGACGGCGCGTGGGAGTAGAAGACGAGGGCCAGGAGGCCCACGAGCATGACGATGCTCGCGACGTGCGTGTAGACGAAGAACTTGAGAGCGGCGTACCGGCGCCTCGGTCCCCCCCAGAACCCGATGAGGAAGAACATCGGGATCAGGACGGCCTCCCAGAAGAGGAAGAAGAGCAGCACGTCGAGGCTGACGAAGACCCCCACCGAGCCGAGACCGGTCAGCAGCACGAGGCCGAAGTACGCCGCGGGCCGCTTCGTCTCCCCCCAGCTGTAGAGGACGGTCGCGATCTGGAGGAAGGCGGTGAGGAGGATCAGGACGAGCGAGATCCCGTCGACGCCGACGGCGTAGTCGATCGAGAGCCAGTCGAGGTGGATCCAGGGGACCGTCTCGGCGTACGAGAACGTCGGCGCCGCGACCGCCCCGGGGGTGCTGAGCCAGGTGAAGCCGTGGAAGAGGGCGCCGACCTCGAGGAGGAAGACCGCGCTCGTGCCGAGGGCGACCCACCGGGAGCGCTCGCCGGCGAGGAAGGTGAGGACGGTGCCGACGAGGAGCGTGATCAGGGTGAGGGAGATGAGGCCGACCATCGGCTCAGCCCCCCCAGGCGCCGGCGACCCAGGGCCCGAGGAACACGAGCAGCAGGAAGAGCCCCACGAGGCCGAGGGCCACGTAGCTCGCGTAATCGCTGACCACGCCGGTCTGGGCCCGGCGGAGCCGCTGCGAGAGGTCGCCGAAGATCCGCTCGATCCCTCGGATGGTCCCGTCGATCACGTACGAGTCGACGAAGTCCGCGGCGCGGCTGATCCCGTAGACGACCCGGATCCCGAACGCGTCGGCGGCGTCCTTCACGTAGTACCGGTTCAGCAGCACCGTCCGGACGGACCGCAGCGGGCTCCCCGCGGGGAGCTCGAAGATCCGGCCGTTGCCCCAGAGGGCCCAGGCCGTGAGCGCCCCCAGGGCCGCGAGCGAGACGCTGATCGCCGAGAGCGTGAGGTCCGTCGTGGTGTACGTCGGCGGGATCCCGGG
>JASHVI010000096.1 GCA_030039525.1 Thermoplasmata archaeon | reverse complement strand
CCGGTGAGGACCGTCGCGGAGGCTCCGAGGGTGCGGGCCAGCGCCAGGTGGGCCTCGCTCCGCGAGAAGGCGACGGTCTCGAACCCCATGTGGACCGCGACCTGCAGCGCGAGGTGGGCGGAGCCGCCGAACCCGAAGAACCCGATCCGGCCGTCGGGCCTCGGCAGGGCGAGCTTGAGCGCCCGGAAGCCGATGAGCCCGGCGCAGAGGAACGGGGCGAGGCGCGCCGGCTCGCCCTCGGGGAGCCGGTGCACGAACCCCCCCTCGCCGACCGCGAGCTCGGCGTACCCGCCGGGATCGGTGTAGCCGGTGAGCCGCTTCTCCTCGCAGAGGTTCTCCCGGCCGCTCCGGCAGTACGCGCATCGGCCGCAGGTCGACCGGACCCAGGAGAGGCCGACGCGATCGCCCTCGCCGAAGGAGCGGACCTCGCGTCCCACGGCGGCGACCCGACCGACGACCTCGTGGCCGGGAACGATCGGCCGCCGCACCATCGGAAGGTCGCCCTCGACGATGTGGAGGTCGGTCCGGCAGACCCCGCAGGCGTCGACCCGGACCAGCACCTCCCGGTCGCCCGGGGTCGGGGGCTCGAGCTCCTCGAGCCGCAGGGGAGCGGCGGAAGCGGGCGCCGGTTCCCGGAGCACCATCGCGCGCATCCGCTCCTCCGACCGGGGGCCCCTCGGGCGAGGGGACCCGGACCTGCGAGGCCCCCGGGGCTAAAGCGGGGGCCGAGGGGCTCCGGCTAGAGCGATCGGGTGGGGGAGGGCGGCCCCGGCGGGGCCGCCGGCGCGCCCGCGCCGGGGGCCGGGAGGCTCGGCACCCGGCCCCGGAGGAGCAGCGCGAAGAGGAAGGCGACGAGGACGATCCCTCCCATCACGGCGAAGAGATCGACGTAGGAGGTCACCGTCGCGGCCTGGAACGCGGCGGGGGTGGTCGCGGAGGCATCGAGCGCCCCCAGCCGCCAGGCCTGGTACGCCGTGAGCAGCGAGAGCCCGACGGCGCCCCCGAGGCTCTGGAGGAACCGGACGATCCCGATCGTCGCGCCGACCTGGTCGGGGGTCACCTCGTTCTGGGAGACGATGAGCGTGCCGGCGAAGCCGAGCCCGAGCCCGAAGCCCGTCGGGATCAGCGGGAGCGCGAGCCCCCCGTCGAGGAGGAAGCCGTCCGTGAAGCTCCAGAGCGGGGCCCCCGACTGGATCGAGAGCGCGAGCCAGACCGTCGAGACGGCGGCGAGCGCGAGGGCCGGCCCGATCACCGTCCGGTAGGCCGCGCGGGTCAGCAGCTGGCCCGCGAGCGCGGCGCCGAGGATCATCGGGACCGCGAAGGCGTAGGTGATGTCCCGCACGTCGTTCGACGCGTTCGGCCCCGAGCGCAGGAGGAAGACGCCGACGAAGACCGAGAGGAACGTGAGGGCCGACGTGAAGACGATCCCGTTGAACAGCGAGACCCCGCCGGCGGCCCCGAGGGTCCGGCGGCCGAGGAGCCGGAGCGGCACGACCGGGTCCTCGGTCCGGAGCTCCCAGGCCACGAAGACCGCGAAGGTGACGAGCGCGGCGGCGAGGAGCCCGAGCGTCGCCGGGGCCGTCCAGGCCCAGCCGGCGTCGGAGACCTCCACGAGCGGGAACATCAGGAGGGCCACCCAGGCGGAGAGGAGGAGCGCCCCGAGGGCGTCGATCCGGCCCTTCCGCTCCGGCCGGAGGGGGCCGAGGAAGGCGAGCAGGACCGCCATCGACGCGAGGCCGATCGGGAGGTTCACGTAGAAGACCCACCGCCAGGTCGTCACGTCCACGATGTAGCTCCCGACGATCGGGCCGACGACGATCGCGATCCCGCCGGCCCCGGAGAGGATCCCGGTGAGCCGCGCGCGCATCTCCGGGGGGAACAGGACCGCGACCATCGAGATCCCGACCGGGATGAACCCGCCGCTGCCGAACCCCTGGACCGCCCGGAACGCGATCAGCTGCCCGAGGTCCTGGCTGAGGCCGGCGAGCGCCGAGCCGGCGATGAAGACGACGAGCCCGGCGAGGAAGACGTTCCGCCGGCTGAACCGATCGGAGAGCTTCGAGAAGACCGGGATCGAGATCGTCGACGCGATCAGGTACGCCGCCACGACGAAGGTGATCCCGCTCGACTGGTGGAGCGAGCTCGCGATCACGGGGAGCGCCGTGTTCACGACGAGGGCGTCCATCCCCGCGAGCAGGATCGCGAGGAAGAGCCCGACGAGCACGAGGCTCTCGGCGGTCTTCGAGAGGCGGGGGATCGTGGGAGAGGATTCGGTCGCCGACATCGCGGGCTCCGACCCCCGAGGAGGTCGAGGGCATGACTACAAGTCACAATATTAACTTAACGTCATGTTCGTATCCGGCCCGTCGGCTGCGGCCGCGGGGGTCGAGTAATAGCCCCCTCCGGCGTGCCGGGGACGGGAGGAGCCTCCGACCCCTCGATGGCCAAGGTCGTCTCCGACTACAAGGCGCAGGCCCGGGAGCGGATCGCCCGCTGCGGGTTCGAGGTCTTCTCGAAGAAGGGGTACCGGAAGACCACGATGGAGGCGATCGCCCGGGAGGTCGGCGTCAGCAAGGCCGACCTCTACCTGTACTACGACAACAAGACCGACATCCTCCGGGAGATCCAGAAGGGGAGCCAGCGGGAGCTGCGCGAGCACCTCGCGCGGTTCGCGCCGGGCCGGGATTGGATCGAGCGGTTCCTCGCCCTGCTCGACGGGCTCGCCTTCACCCCGGTGACCCCGGGGTCGTGGGCCCCCTGGTTCGACCTACTGTCGGAGGGAATGAGCGACCCGAAGGTCGGCGAGGTGCTCCGCGTCGACAACCGGGAGGACCGGAAGATCCTGGCCGAGCTCGTCGGCCGGATGACGACCGAGGGGGACCGGAAGCCCTCCCCGAAGGAGCTCGAGGAGCTCTCCCTGATCTTCTCGATGCTGATCTTCGGGGCGCTCACCCAGGTCGCCCTCGGGGTCCCATGGCCGGAGGCCCGGAGGGCCCTGCGAAGGTCGCTCGAGGCGAGCCTCGAGGTCCGAGCGCGCGCTCCCTCCGCAGCCCGGCCGCCCCCCGCGTCCGAATGATCCCCGGGGGCTGCGCCGGGAGGAGCCCGTAGCCCGCTCCGTGACCAGCCCCGACCTCGTGACCACGGCGACCCTGGTCGGGACGTGGGTCCTCGTCGTGGGGACCCTCGCCTTCGCCTACTGGCAGCTCCGCCAGGCGCGGCGCCTCCATTCGGCGACGACCCTCCTCGACCTGCGGGAGCGCTTCTACGGCGCGCGGATGCGCGTCGCCCGGCGAGAGGTCAGCCGCTGGCTCCTCGCACCGGACCCCGGGAAGGAGCCGGACAACTGGGAGCTCGCGATCTTCTTCGAGCTGATCGGGTCCCTGACCCACACCGGCGTCCTCGAGCGGCGCATGGTCTGGAGCGCCTTCGGCCCCTGGATCACGGCCTACTACGTCGCCTTCCGCGAGCCGGTCGACCGGCTCAGCGCGTGGCGGAAGGAGAGCGACGACCCGCTCATCTTCGCCGAGTACGAGTGGCTCGCGAAGGAGATGGTCGCGCTCGACCGGCAGATCTCTCCCCGGTCCGGCAAGGGCCAGTCCGCGCTCGGGTACGCCCGGGACGTCCTCGAGAACGAGACCCACCTCGACGGCGCCGGCGAGGGGGGCACGGGCCCGCTGTGAGCCGGGTGCCTCGCTCTCGCGGGATCGGGCGTGCGGATCCGGGTCGAGGGTCGGCGCGGTCCGAGAGAGCGCGGGACCCCCTCGGCAAAGGACTATGACCGGCGCCGTGGTGACAGCCCGGGTGCGCCGAGGCGGGCCCCTCCCCACGCTGTCCCGCCGCTGGGCCCTCTTCGGGGTTGTGGCCCTCCTGATGGGTTCGGGGTCGTGGCTCGCCGGCGGGACGATCGGGACTCACCCTCCCTCTCCCGGCGCTTCCCGGGCCTCCTCCGCACCGGGGCCCGCTGACCGAGTCGGAGCCGCCGGCTCGCCCGGTCCCTCGAGCGCAGTTCCCGCCGCGCGCATCGGACGGGCCGCGGTCCACCCGGCGGCCTCGATCATCGACCCGCTGGCCGGGTACTCCCGCGAGCCCGCGCCGATGGGGATCGCCGACTTCGGCGTGACCGGGACCGGGTCCGGCGCGACGGCCTACGAGTACTCCACCCCCTCGTTCGAGGCGAGCGCGTCGATCGGCTCCCTGCGGCTCACGGTGGGCTCGGGCCGAACGGAGGAGGAGGTCGCCGCCTTCGAGCTCAACGCGATGCTGGTGCTCCAGCTCTCGGGCGTGAACTACACGTACTGGATCCAGAACGGCCTCCACGTGAACACCACCTCGCGGGAGTTCACCATCGGAGGGGCGTACGTCTGGAACTTCTCGGCCTCCGGCGCCCGACTGACCACCGGCGAACTGCGGGGGAACGCGAGCTCGGTCCTCGCCTCGGACACCTACTACTTCATCCCGGGCTGCTCCGCGATCCCGGGCCAGTGCTCCACCCTCAGCTGGCCGACGACGCTGCTGGGCCGGATCAACGCGTCGTCGGTGGACGGGGTCCCGGAGGTCGCGTACCAGTACGACCTCGGATCGGGATGGGTCACCTACGACACCGTCTCCTTCCTCCACCTGTCGGGGGCGTCGGTGACCGGCTTCACCGTCGACGGGTTCGAGCCGACCCCGTACGCCTCCACGCTGTTCTACGACGCCGAGTGGGACTGGGTGGCCGCCGGCGGCGGCGAGACCGGGGTCGACCAGGGCTCGGACCTCCAGATGTCCCTGTCGTACTGGAACGGGCACAACTACCAGGCGGTCCCGTCGGCCTGGGACTTCGGCGGGGACACCGGGGAGACCTCGTCGAACGTCTCGGTGGCGGTCGCGCCGTCGGCGGCCACCGGGGCCCTAGTCGCCAACGTCTCGAGCGGGACGGGCAGCCTCGGGGTGCTCTACAACGCGAGCGAGGCGGGATCCCTCAACGTCAGTTCGCCCGACGTTCCGACGGGGACCCTGGATCTCGACGGCGCGTCCGTCCCCTTCTCCGGCGGCTACGCCAACCTCACGCTCGGGGCGGGGACCTACACGATCTCGCTCGACGGGTACTCGAACGCCACCGCCACGGTCACGATCGTCGCCGGATCGACGCGCTACCTCGACCTCGGAGGCGCCGGGCGAACGACCTTCGAGGAGACGGGCCTTCCCTCCGGCACGCTCTGGGGCGTCTCGCTCGACGGCATCGGGATCGCTAGCACCGCCTCCGCCCTCTCGCTCGCCCTGCCGAACGGCACCTACTCGATCGCCTACCGGGCCGTCCCGGGATTCCTGCGGAACGCGTCGGCTCCGGCCCAGCTGACCGTGCCCTCCGCCCCGGTCACGATCGCCTGGTCCGCCTTCACCTTCGGGGTCCCGGTGAACGAGACCGGGCTCCCCAACGACACGGCCTGGTGGATCAACGCGAGCGGAGAGGTCGTTCGGGGCTCCGGACCGTCGCTCCTCGTCGCCGCCCCGAACGGCTCCACCGCGTTCACGGTCGGGTCGGCGTACGAGTTCCTGGCGACGCCCGCGTCCGGGACGATCGAGGTGACGGCGGGCTCGGCGGTTCCCGTCGAGATCCAGTTCGCCTACCGGCCGACGTTCCTCGACGGGACGCTGAGCCCCGCGAACGCCACGCTCACGATCGGCGGGGCGGCGGTGGCGGTCTCCGACGGCCAGTTCAACGACTCCGTGATCCCCGGCCGCTACACGCTGGTCGCCAGCGCTCCGGGGTACCTCTCCCAGACGATCCAGGCGAACGCCACCGCCGGCAACGTCACCGTGGAGCGGATCACGCTGTCCGCGACACCGGCCCAGCACAATACCGGCGGGCCCGGACCGATCTCCACCAGCGGCGGGGGCGCCGGCTTCGACCTCCTCGCCGGGATCGGGATTGCGGCGGCCGCGGTCGTCGTGATCGCCGCGGTCGTGATCACCCGCCGTCGGCCGCGGTCGCCCTAGGCACGTCGCGTCGACCCCCGAGCCGAGGCCGGGGCCTCAGCGGAGTGAGGCCTTCCAGGACGGTGGGACGCGGGCGCGGTAGCGGACGCGCTCCGCGCCGACGAACGTCGCGAGGCCGTCGATCGCCCGGGCCACCTCGTCCGCCACCGTCCGGTCGGTCGGCGCGTCGGGCTCGGCGTGGACCGCGAGGATCTCGAGCGTTCGGTTGGCTCGGTCGAGGCGGGGGTCGATCCGGCCGATGAACCGGTCGCCCCGGAGGATCGGGAGCACGTAGGTCCCGTAGCGCCGCTTCTCCTTCGGCAGGAACTGCTCGCGGACGTAGTCGAAGCCGAAGAGCCGGTGCAGACGGACCGAGCTGCCGACCAGGTTGTCGAACGGGGGGAGCAGCGAGAGGCGGGGCTCGAAGTCTCCTCCTTCTAGGGAGTGGAGCCGGTCGACGTCGAGGGCGTGGACGTACCGGGCTTCGCGATCGGGGAGCCCGTCGACGTTCACGCGCCGGACGTGGCCCTCCGCCTCGAGCGCCGCGAGGGTCGCCGCGAGGTGGTCGTACCGACCTCGGACGAAGTACAGCGTGATCTCGCGCGGGGTGGCCGTGCCGAGGGCCCGGAGGGCGCGCTGCGACGCGGTCCGCTCGTACTCCTCGGGGGAGAGCCTCGTACCGGTCACGCCGGGCGGCAGGAACCGGTCCGGGAGGCCCCAGAGGTTCTGGCTGCCCTCGTGGCCCACGACCATCACCTCCCCGTTCATCGTGAGGTGGTAGAGCATCTCCGAGAGGTCGCTCGACGGCGCCCAGTCGCTGCCGGGGCGGCGGGTCCGGGCGTGGTCCTCGAAGTCGCCCATCCGTCGGGGGCCGCTCCGGAGCGCCTCGAGGACCTTCCCCCGGAGCCGGGCGTGCGCCGTCAGGAACCGTCGGGCCTCGGCCCGCTGTCTCCCCCAGGAGGTCGAGAGGGAGCCCGGGTACCGCTCCATCAGCGAGCCGAAGATCGGGTAGTCCTCGGTCCGGACGATCGAGGCCATCGGGGTCCAGTGCTCGAAGAGCCGCTTCTCCGTCCAGAGGAGGCGCTCGAGCTGCGCGGGCCGGAACCCGGGCCCGAGCCGGGCCCAGAAGGAGAGGAGGTGGGAGGGCGCGACGATGCCGACCGGGTCCCACTGCACGAAGCCCAGGTCCGCGACGAGCGCCTCGATCTGTCGGCCGGTCACCCGTCGCGGCAGCGGCCCGGAAAGGCGCTGCCGGCGGACCGCCAGGCGCCGCGCGGCCCCGAGACTGGCGTGGAGCGCCTCGCGGGGCATCTCGGCGGGGCGGAGCCTCGCCCGATATCTGAAGGTGCCCCGCGCGCCGGGGAGCGCGTCCACCGGCGGAGGGCTCCGAGCTCCGCGGACCGTCGGTCCGAGCGTCGGGCTAATGCGCCGGGGTGCGTGGGGCGGCCGCCCGAACCATGACGACCGTCGCCGGCGGGCCTCCCTCGCTCTACTCGGCCACCCTGCGTCGGTCCTTCACCACCGGCCGCTTCTTCCTCGTCTACGGGTGCGTGGTCTCCTCCCTGCTCGGGGTCGCGCTGGCGGGCGCCCGGGGCGGCTCGTTCTCGGCGTCGTTCCCCCTCCTCCTCCCGATCTTCGCGGTGGTCGGGTCGATGGGAGGGCTCGTCATCTTCGCCAACGACCGCCTGAAGGGCGTCCTCGAGTACCTCCTCGCCTACGGCATGACGCCGCGGCGCATCTTCCTGGACGTCCTCCAGACCGCCCTCACGCTCACCGCGATCGTGCTCTCGGTCGCGATCGCGCTCGGCGTCGGCGTGTTCGTGGCCCGGGGCCACTCGCTCACCCTGGAGCTCGGCCTGCTCCTCGCGGCCTACGCGATCCCGATGAGCTTCGCCTCCTCGGCCTTCGCCGCGACCGTCGGGATGTACTGGACCTCGCTCTCCTCCCCGCGCTCCGGGATGAACAGCCCCATCGGGCTCGTGCCGCTCGTCGGGATCCTGCCCGCGGTGGCGACGCTCGCCGTCATCGCGGGGCTCGGGATCGGCGGGCAGCTCTCGCCCGACCGATTCGTCGCGGTGGCCCTCGGGGCGGCCGGCCTCGTCGCGCTGACCGTCGGGATCCTGCTGCTCTCGATCGATCGCCTCCTGCGTCGGGAGAAGCTGCTCTCGCCGGCGTAGCGGGGTTCCGAAGGCGAGGCGGAGGATGGGGGCCCGGCTGCGCGACGACACCCCCGCCGCCGATCCGGGCGGGGGCCCCCCCGGGATCGAGTGCCGCTCGCTCACCGCCGGCTACGCCGGGACCCCGGTGCTCCGCGACCTCTCGTTCCGGATCGAGGAGCCCGCGGTCTACGTCGTCCTCGGCCCCAACGGGGCCGGCAAGACCACCCTCCTCCGCGCGCTCTCCGGCATCCTGCTCCCCGACGCCGGGGAGGTGCGGATCTCGGGTCGCACCCTCGGGCGCTCCGGGGCGCAGGAGCAGGTCCACTACCTCTCCCACGTCGACGGGATCCCCGACGGCCTGCGGGTCCGCGAGGCCCTCGAGTACTACGCGCGCGTCGAGCGGGCCGCCCGGTCGGACGTGGACCGGGTGATCGATCGCCTCCAGCTCGGGGAGCTGAGCGACCACTACACGTCGCAGCTGAGCGCCGGACAGCGGAAGCGCGTCTCGATCGCCCGGATCCTGCTGCGGGAGCGGTCGATCTACCTCCTGGACGAGCCGACGAGCAACCTCGACCCCAAGGTCGCGGGCGAGCTCCGGGCCCTCATCCTCGAGCTGAGCCGCGAGAAGATCGTGCTGTACTCCTCGCACAACCTCTTCGAGGCCCGCGAGATCGGGCGGTACGTCCTCGCGATCCGCTCGGGGCAGCTGGCGCTGTTCGGCCGGATGGACGAGCTGCGGAGCGCGCACTTCGTGATCGGGATCCGGACGCTGGAACCCTCCGAGGCGCTCGCCGGTCTCCCCCGGCAGGGCGACTACTACCTGCGCGAGCTCTCCGGTCCGGAGGAGGTGCCGGGGCTGCTCCGGGACCTGGAGGCCCGGGGGGCGAAGATCCGCGAGGTCCGCGAGATGGGGAACCCGCTCGAGGATCTCTTCGCCTGACGGCCGCGCGGGGCGAGGGGGGCCGGCCCCTCGACGAGCGCTCCCCGGTCCGTCCCGGGGTCGCGCTCGCGGCCGGAGGCCCCCGGAGGGCTCCGGTCCCCGAGAGCTGAAACGCCCTGCCTCGAGCTGATTCGCGGACCGCGCGCTCACCTTATCGCGGGAGGCGTCGGCTCGCCGGCCCGCGGGAGGCGTGCGGAGGGGGCCGTGGTGGAGAGATCGAACCCCCTGCGCGTCCTCGACCGTCGCGACTTCCGGCTGCTCTGGTTCGGGTCGGTCGTCTCCGCGCTCGGCACGGCGGTCGGCACCGTCGTCCTCACCTGGGTGGTGTTCACCACGACCCACTCCGCGATCGACGTCGCGCTGCTCGGCGTGGTGGCGTTCCTGCCGACCGTCTTCTTCGGGCTCCTGGCCGGGGCGCTCATCGACCGGACCGACCGGCGGCGCTTGATGCTGGGCTGCGACCTGGCGCGCTTCGCCACCCTCGGCGCCCTCGCGGCCTACACCTGGTTCGTCGGGGTCGACCTCGTCGTCATCCTCCTCGCCGCGCTCGTCGTGGCGAGCTTCAGCACGGTCTTCCGTCCCGCGACCAACGCCGTCATCCCCCGCCTCCTCGGGGGCTCGGAGATCACGGACGGGAACGGCCTCCTGATGTCCGGCACGACGATCGCCAGCTTCCTCGGCAGCCCGATCGGCGGCGTGCTCGTCGTGCTCGTGGGCGTCGTCGGGGGCCTGCTCGCGAACGCGCTCACCTTCGCGTTCTCGGGCGCCATGATCTTCCTGATGGTCATCCCGGCCCTCGCGCGCTCCGACGAGGCCGCGGGCGCGCCCCGGGCCTCCCTCCTCTCGGAGGTCCGCGAGGGGCTCCGGTACCTGCGGTCGCAGACCGCGCTCTTGAGCGTCACGCTCTCCGGCATGGCGGCCAACTTCTTCCTGTCGATGTTCTTCGGCTTCATCGTCATCTACGCCACCGTCCCCCTCGGCCTCGGCGCGACCGGATTCGGGATCCTCCTGGCCGCGAACGCCGGCGGGTGGGCGATCGGGGGCCTGGTCCCCGGCCGGATCGGGACCTCCCGGGCCCCGGGGCTCTGGTACGCGGGCTCCTGGACCCTCGCCGGGCTCCTCATCCTCGCCCTCGGCCTGACCGCCGACCTCCCGATCGCCGTCGTCCTGATGCTCGGGATCGGGATCTTCGGCGGGATCGGGAACACGACCTTCTTCTCCGCCGTGCAGGCCTACGTGCCGCCCGAGCTCCTGGGGCGGTACTTCGCGACGGACGAGGCCGGGAGCTACGCGATGATCCCGGCGGGGCTCATCGCCGGAGGGGTCCTGGTCCTCGCCCTCGGCGTCTCCTCGACGTACGTGATCGCCGGCCTCGCGGAGGTCGGCTCCACCGGGATCCTGCTGACGTTCCCCTCGGT
>JASHVI010000095.1 GCA_030039525.1 Thermoplasmata archaeon | reverse complement strand
GGCCGAGCTCGACGCTCTCGAGTCCTTCTTGGACTCCAAGGCGCGTCCGAGCCCCCGCCGACCCTCCCGCAAGGGGCACCGTGCCCGGTAAGCCGGCGGCCGTGCCCACCCAGGGCAGTTCGGAACCCGTCGGCCCGTCGACCATCACGTTCGAGCGATTCCTCCGCCATCCTCCCGAGATCGTCTGGCGAGCGCTGACCGACCCGGCGCAGCTCCGGCAGTGGTTCCTCACCGAGGCCCGGATCGAGGGCGGGCCGGGCGGCACGGTCGAGCTGTCGACCGGCCCGACCCAGGTTCGCGCGACCGGTCGGATCCTTGCCTGGCAGCCGCCGCGACTCTACGAGTACGAGTGGAACCTCGAGCCGTGCAGCGGTTTTCCTCGGGGCGAGCGCTCGGTGGTCCGGTGGGAGCTCACCGAAGTGCCGGGGGGGACCCAGCTTGTCCTGGTGCACCGGGGACTATCTCCGCAGACCGCCCAGACGTTCCGCCATGGGGTTCCGGGGTTCCTCGACCGGCTCAGCGCCCTGCTGGACGGGCGGCCCCTGCCGGATTGGATGGCCGCCGTGCGGGCGGAGCGGGAGGCGCGCGCTCGGCGCGTACCGGCCCGGCGCCTGCAGCGCGCGACGGCGCCGCCGGATCGCTGACCCGGACCCTCGGCTCCGACCGGTCGCGGGGCCGCCCGGAGGTCGCGGCCGTGTCACGTACTCACAGGGAGTTGCCGGGCCCTCCGAAGGGCGCCTGCGCGAGCCGGCAAGAGCTAAAATCCTCGAACGCAGGCTGGACCCTCCGGAACTCGAATGTCGGAGGACGTTCGGTACCGCCGGGTCGAGGTACCGGAGGAGCCTGCGGCGCTCCGGGTCGACGGATTCGACGAGGTGCTCCACTCGTATCCGAAGGCCGTCGCGATCGCGGAGGCGGCCCGGTGCCTTCAATGCGCGCTCCCGTTCTGCGTCGAGGCCTGCCCGATCGCGCAGGACTGCCGCGGCTACATCGGCCTCATCGCAGCGGACCGCTTCGACGACGCCGCGAAGCTGACTCTCGAGGGCAATCCGCTGGCGACGACCCTCTGCAAGGTCTGCTACCACTTCTGCGAGGACGCCTGTATCATGGCCCACCGGGGCTCGCCGATCGCGATCCGCCACCTGAAGCGAGCGGCCCTCGAGATCGGGGACTCGCTCATCGAGTACGTGCCCCTGCCGCCGAAGCATCAGCGGGTGGCGATCATCGGCGCGGGTCCGGCCGGCCTCATGGCGGCCTGGGAGCTCGGGCTCCGGGGATACTCCGTCACCGTCTTCGAGAAGGAGGCGATCGCGGGGGGCCAGGCGATCGCGATCCCGCGCTACCGGATGCCGGGCGACGAGCTCGAGGAGGACCTCCGCCGGTTCAACAAGCTCGACGTGACCTGGGAGATGCACCGGAAGGCCGGGGTCGACTTCTCCCCGGAGGACCTACTGAAGGAGGGATACGACGCGGTCTATCTGGCGCTCGGCGCGTCGAGGGCGGGCTCGCCGAACCTCCCCGGTGAGAAGCTGCCCGGGGTCATCAAGGCCCTCAACTTCCTCCTCGATGCGCACGTCGAGAAGTTCCACCCGCTGGGCCGCCGCATCATCGTGATCGGCGGCGGGGACGTCGCCATCGATTCCGTCCGAACGGCCGCCCGTCTCGCCAAGGGGGGGAAGGTCATCATGGCCTACCGGAGGACCCGGGAGGAGGCCCCGGCCGGCGAGGAGGAACTTCGCGAGGCGGATCCCGAAGGCATCGAGTTCCGTTGGCTCGTCTCCCCGGTCCGGATCCTCGGCACGGACCATGTCGAAGGCTTCGAGTTCCAGAAGATGGAGCTCCGGCCGGAGGATGCCTCGGGGCGCCGGGCCGTCGAGACCATCCCGGGAGCCTTCGAGACCATCGAGTGCGACACGGTCATCATCGCGGTCGGCCAGAAGGCCGACCTCGAGGGCATCCCGAAGGAGATGGGTCTTAGGATCGCCATCAAGGGCTGGCCGGAAGGCACCGGCCCGGACGGGGCGACCAACATCGAAGGGATCTTCGCGAGCGGCGGCCGCTCCGTCGTCCACGCAATGGCCGCGGGCACCACGGCCGCCGAGGGGATCGACGCGTACCTCCGAAAGAAGGTCGGCGAGGCGCCGACCCCGAGACCCGACCCCTTCGGTGGTCCGGTTGCCCCTCCGAGGCTGCCGCCAGGCTACGCGTCACCGGTTTGGACGGTCTAGTCGAGTTCGGCCGCCCCGGGTCCGGGAAGAGCTCCGGGTCGGGGCGCTACGGAGAGGGATGCGTCCTCTCTTTGAGCGGAGCTGGCTGACCCCGAGCACGAATGTCGGGCATCGGCGACGAAGAATGGATTCGGACCGAGGGCCTTCAGCCGGTCCTCCGGATACTGGTTGTCGGCGCCGTCGTGATCGACATCACCATCGCTGTGGTCTGCTGGCGGGTCTTCGTACCGTTGTTCGGCGGCGAGGACGCGCTCGGGCTACTGGTCGCCCTGTATGCGGCGGGCGCATGGGCCGATCTGCTCCTCGTGAACTTTCTGCGGCCGACGGCGGTCCGCGTCTCCGGCTCCGGACTCGAGGTTCGCCGGCTGTTCGGCTCGAGCGTCCCAATCCCGGCGGACCGGTTGACGCTCCGCGATGCGGCGTCGCCGGGCTACGGCCTGGCCGTCCTGCCCTCCGGCGCATTCTACGTGCTGGCCCCGAAGCAGTACGCCGCCGCCCGATCGGCGCTACCGCAAACGATTCCGCGCCCGTCTGGCGGGACCCCTCTCAGCAGCTAGGGCCGCCGCCCGGCAGGCCCCAGCGCATCATCCCTCGTCGGGCAGTGCCTCCCAGAGCCGGCCGGACGACTGGCGACTTGCGGCCGACCCGGTACCCGGGAGCGCCTCTGCGGTCCTGCCCGCGGAGACATGAGCCCTCGAGTCTCGGAACGGATTGGTAGGGTCCGCCCCGCCGCCAAGGCAGCGAGTTACGTGACCGAGAACCAGTTCAGCCGGACGCTCGAGTAGAACCGTGCCGACGCCGTGATGCCGGGGGGCGGTCCGATGGGACCGTCGGAGACGTAGGCGTACGCCTCGGTGCTGATCTCGATCCAAAGCTCGTAGTGGCTGCCCTGCCCGGCGAACCCACCCGCGGAGGGGGTGAAGTTGAACCCGAACGACTGAGTGCCCGTGTAGTTCGCGATGCTCGTGTAGGTGTAGTTCGTGAACGTGCACGTCCGGTTCGCGCTGCAACTCGATCCTTCGCTCGAGTAGTTTTCGATCGTCAGAGGCGTCTTGGTGCCACCGTATCCCACGTAGGCTCCGGCGGCGCTGTACAGTCGGACCTGAATGAAGTACGAGGCGCCGGCGTTCACGTAGCAGTTCTGGTAATCGATCCCCCTCCGGGGTATTCGGGCGGTCGGGCATCCCGCCGTGGTGTTGACCGACGAGCTCGCGGTCGACCGCGCGGTGAAGTTGAGGCCGAACGTGTGGTGGACGCCGTGGAGCCTGAGCGGGATATCGATGTAGAGCTCGTGGTAGACTTGGACTCCGATTGGCGCCTGGGCGGGCAGCTTCTTGCAGTTGCCCGCGGACACCACGAGGCCGAAGTTCGCGGTCCCCGTCCTCGGGATGAACGTGTACCGACTAACGGCCCGAGCCGAGGCGCAAGTGCTCGCGGACGTCGAATTGTACCACGAGGTGTAGGCGCGGGAGTACGGCGCGGTGTGCATCCCGACCGAGCTGGACGGGGTAGATGCTCCGACCGACGGGGTCGTGATGAGGGCGAGCACGATGACGAGGGCTAGGGTTCCGAATGCGGTCGACGGGTGCCTCCGGCGCTGAAGCCGCGACATCTTTTCGCTCATGGGGCGCAGGAAGTCCTCGCGTGGCCCCGCGCTACATAGGGCTTCCCGGGGACGACCGAGCGGCCGAGAGCCTCCCCAAGGTCGGGCAGGGGGCAGGACCGGGCCCGGGCGACCCGTCGTTAGAGTGCGCCGGTATGGCGATGACCGGACGACTCCTCCATCGGATCTCCCCGCCAACCCCGGTCGGAGCGCGCGACGACCCCCCCTGGGCCGCTTCCGCACCGGTGTCCGCCGGTCTCGCCCCCTCGGGTTTCCGATAGCCTAATCCGGTGGGTGGGATGCCCTCCATCGCCCGATGCCGGAAAGCAGTCGGCGGATCTACGCCACGCACGTCGCCCGGATCACCAAGGTTATCGCGGCACCCCTTGGCTATGTGTACGACTGGTGCACCGACTACCGACCGGACGACGGCAGGTACTCCAAGTCCCGGCCTCGCTTTCGCATTATCCGGTTGTCGCCGGACCGGCTCGTTCGAGTGCGCTACCTCCGTCGCAGCGATGGGCCCCTCTCGGCCACGGTCGAGATGATCCGTCTCCGACCACCCGACCGATGGCACCTCGATCAGATCGACGAAAGCGACCTGAACTCGGTGGACTACAAGCTCACTCGCCTGGGGCCGAGGAAGACTCGCCTCTCGATCCACCTCGTCGAACGTTGGATGGTTCCGACGTTTCCCGCCAAGGCCGACTGGGTCCGAAGGTCCAGTGGCTACTGGGGTGGACTGGTATCCGCCCTGGAAGAACAGTACGCGGCGGGGCGCTCCGCGAAGGCGTGAGCCCCGGCTCCCCCGTTCGGAGCTGGGCTCGTCTCGCGGGTCCCGGTATAGCCGCGAATCGGAGACGTTGCGTTCTCTGGGGATCGGCCCGCCAGAGGCCGGCCGAGCGCGGCGGTCTAACAGGCGCCGCGGGCGACAACCTCTTCGCAGTGAGAGGCCGGCGAAACCGACAACGAACCCATCTGTCCGAACGGCGCGAAGTACTTTCGCACGGCCTCTTCGCTCGGCGCGTCCGCGATGATGTACAGGTGGTGCTGCTGGTTCGCGACGGCGTCGCCGTGAACATTGATCCCCGCGGACCCGGCGCCGTGAATCAGCGCGAGAAGGCCCTGCGCCATCTGGGGATTGCGGGCGGGACAGCGCTCAGCTGGGTGCGTGTGTTCTGCCACGAACAAGGGCATGCTCGAACCATCCCCTCCGAGCTCTTTCGGATGGCGAAAGGCGACAGAACCGCACGCTGAGGAAGGTTCCTTCGCCCAACGCCCGGGGGCCTTGTCGCTCCGTTGGCCCTCCCCTGGAGGGCTAGCGCGCCGGCTACTAGCTCAACCACCGTGGCCCCTATCACTCAAGGAAGATCTGCGTGTAAGGAGTACTGCACCCCGGAAGGTATCTGGTCCCGCCGAAGGTCTGTTGCCGCGCGGTTGGGGTAATGCTCTTGTCGTGGCCACAATGCATGTGGCTCGAGAGTGCAGCCGGTCGCGCCCGAGTTGGAATCGTCGCGCGACTACGAGTTCGACGGAGTGTCGGAGTTCTAGGAGTTTGTCTCTCTACATTCCCTGACTGACGTTCTGCCTCCTCGTGGACCGACGTATGTAAATCCGGGGACCCATTCCCCCGGTGCATGCCTCCCACCGAGGAGCGTGCGCCGGTCTTCTCGCCGTACGACACCGATCAGCGCCTGCTGCTACCGCCGAACCTCAATGAGTGGCTCCCCGAGGAGCACCTCGCCCGCTTCATCTCCGAGGTCGTCGAGGAGTCCCTCGACCTTTCTCCGCTCATCGATCGCTACCGCAACGCCGAGGGCGGCCACCCGGCCCTCCACCCCAAGATGCTCACGAAGCTCATCGTCTACGGATACGCCGTCGGGGTGCGCTCCTCGAGGAAGATCGAGCGCGCCACCTACGAGGACGTGGCCTTCCGATACCTCGCGGCGAACCAGCACCCGGACCACAACACCATCGCGAGGTTCCGGGAGAAGAACCTCGATGTCCTCGAGGGACTGTTCATCCAGGGGCTGAAGATCGCCGAGCGGCTCGGGCTCGTCAAGCTGGGCCGGGTGGCCCTCGACGGGACGAAGGTCCGGGCGCACGCCTCGAAACACAAGGCGATGAGCTACGGGCGGATGCTCGTCAAGGAGAAGGAGCTCCGGGCGAAGGTCCGGAAGCTCTTCGAAGAGGCCCGGAAGCTCGACCTCGAGGAGGATGCCGAGTACGGGCACGGGCGCCGCCCGAAGGACCTCCCGGAGGAGCTGAAGTTCCACCGGGACCGTCTCGCGAAGATCCGCGAGGCGAAGCGGGCGCTGGAGGAGGAGGCCCGGGCTCAAGCCGAGGCGGTGGCGGCCGCCTCCGCCGAGAGCCCCACCCCGGAGGAGAGAGGGGCGCCCAACGACGAGGGAGAGTCCTCACCGCCGCCCGTCGTGGATGCGAAGAAGCAGAGGAACTTCACCGACCCGGAGTCGAGGATCATGCCGGACGGGGCGAACAAGGGGGCGTTCGTTCAGGCCTACAACGCCCAGGCCGCGGTGGACGAGGCGCACCAGATCATCGTCGCCGCCGAAGTGATGGCGACGGCCCCGGACCAGGGACACTTGGTGCCAATGTTCGATCGGATCGAAGCCCAACTTGGGCGACGGCCGGAGAAGCTCCTGGCCGATGCCGGCTACTTCAGCGAGGACGGGATCCGCGCGGTGGAGAGGCGAGGGACCGAGGTGTTCTGCCCTCCGGGCCGAGGGAAGAAGGAGGAGCGGGAGGGCTGCAAGCGAGGACGGCCGCCGAACGACGAGACGTTTACCCAGATGCGCCGTCGGGGGATCCGCCGCCGGAGAGGGCGGCTCCACTACCGGCGGAGGAAGGCGATCGTGGAGCCCGTATTCGGGCAGATGAAGGAGGCGCAGCGGTTCCGCCAGTTCCTCCTTCGAGGGCACCGAAAGGTTCGGGGCGAATGGTTCCTCGGGTGCCTGGCCCACAACCTACGAAAGATCCACCGAGCTCGGATCGGATGACCGGATAGGGAACGGTCACCGATTCCGGGAGCGATTCAACAAAGTGAGGGGCTCACGTCAAGGCTCATCGAGTACGGGGACAAGCTCCTAGGC
>JASHVI010000094.1 GCA_030039525.1 Thermoplasmata archaeon | reverse complement strand
GATCGCGCCCAACTCCGGGCCGCCGGCTTCGCCTCGGGCATCCGCAGGACCTCCTAGCGCATCTCCGCGAGGCAGATCTCGACGAAGTCGAGGGCGCCGTCGACCACCGACTCCCCGGAGGTGTTCTCGAGCCGGGCGTCCTGGAGCAGCCCGAAGGCCCGCTCGACGGCCTGCTCGTGCTTCGCCGCGGCGTCGGCGCTCTGCTCGGCGCCGCCCGCGCGCGTGAGCTGGTAGGTGCCCCGGAGCTCCATCAGCGCCTGGAAGAGCTCGAGGAGCCGGGCCCTTAGCTTCGGGTCCGCCCGCTTAATCTTCGTCTCGGTCTCATCGATGAACTGGACCAGCGACGCCGTCTCCGGGTCGTTCTGGAGCCGAGCCTGCAGGAGCGCGAGCCGCCGGACGATCCGCCCCCGGCTCGCGGGCGGGAGCTGCTCCGCCTCGCCCCACGCGGCGAGGAGCGAGCGCGCCGCGTCGACCGTCTCGCCGCGGCCGTAGTGGATCCGCGCCGCCCAGTAGTACCGGGTCACCGCCGGGAGCATCGCGCCGGCCCTCGTGAGGCGCTCGAGGGCGCCGGTGTAGTCCTTCGAGAGGTACGCCTCGATGACGCCGCCGAGGGGACCGTACCGCTCCTTGAGGTTCGCCGGGATCGCGCCGCCGGGGACGCTGAGGACGTCGACCTCCAGGGTCGGCGCCTCGTCGTACATCTCCGCGTCGGCGGCCGGGCTCGCGAGGTGGCCGGTGAGCCGGCCGACGGTGGCGTGCTGCTGGGGCTCCTTCAGCGCGCGGGCGGCGACGGCCGCGTGCTTCGCGAGCTCCTCCGGGTGGAGCTGGTCGAGCTCCCGGTCTCCCTCGAAGTCGATGTCCAGGAAGGCGTTGACCATCTGCGCGAAGAGCTGGGTCCCCGTGACGACCTCCTGGTAGGCGAAGGCCGTCGGGACCCCGAGCTCCTGCGCCCGCCGGGTCAGCCCCTCGAGGAAGCGGCCCATGCGACCGGAGTCGACCCCCTTGTCCCGCTCGGCGCCGCTGCCGATCCCGATGACCTTGAGCGTGAGGTTCGATCCGGGCGGGAGCACGTACGGCCCGAGCTCCGAGTAGTTCGACGGCGTCGCGCCGTTCCCCTCCGTGACCGTGAACCGCGTCGAGGCGTTGTCCCAGCCGTCGGTGACGAGGACGAGGTTCCCCTCGACCCCGGCGGGCGTCCGCAGGAGGTCCGCCCCGACGGCGAGGGCGTCCCAGATCGCCGAGCGGCCGCTCGGCGTCAGCATGGAGATCAGGCTCTCGATGTACGGGAGGTTCTCCCGCCGGATCTCCGTGAGCGGGACGGCGACCCGCACCGTCTCGGTGAACGTGACGAGGCCGAAGAAGCCGTGGGTGCTCTCGGCGTTCTCGAGGATCCGGTAGACCGCGGTCCGGGCGACCTCGATCTTCTGCTTGTCCCCCGCGCCGCCGTTCTCGTCCGGCAAGGGGGCGAGCATGCTCTTCGAGAGGTCGAGGATCAGGACCTGGCGCTCCCGGGGAGCCCCCGGCGCCGGCATCCGGGCCGTCGCCTCTCGAGCGTCGACCGACATCACCCAGCTCCCCGCGTCGCCGGACCGCTCTTAAGTGAGACGAGCGCGCCGCCCCCGACTGCGGGAGCGCCCCGCCGGCCGTCCACGACCCGTATTCAGGGAGGGTTGGGATACTTTAGACTTCCCTCGGCCGAGGGGAGGCCGGAGGCGGCTCCGGCTCCCGAGCGGCGCGCCGACGGAGCGGCGGGCGGCGCCCACGTCAGGGTTATAAACCGTTCCCAGGTCGGCCGCGCTCGCATGGGCAACATCCGGCAGACCTACATCAAGCGGGTCGCCATCGATCTCATCCGCCACTACCCGGACGCCTTCACCGGCGACTTCTCCCAGAACAAGGCGAAGGTCCTCGAGCTCACGGACCTCCGGGTCAACGTCGACGGCCAGGACCGCGTGCTCTACAAGAAGCTCGCGAACCGGATCGCCGGGTACGCCACGCGCTACGTGAAGCGGAAGCGCGGGGTCTAGCGCGCCCCGCCGGCGGCGCCGGGCTCAGCCGAAGACCCGCAGCCCTTCCTGCAGGTGGACGAGCTCCACCGGGGTCGTCGGCCGTCCGACCGCGAGCGAGCGCGAGTTCGCGACGACGCACGCCCCGACGATCGGGACGCCGAAGTTCGCCGTCGAGCGGTGCAGGGGGACCCGAAGGACCTCCTCGATCCGCTCCGCCTCGTGCGGGGAGGTCCTCGGGTGGACGACGACCCCGAGGTTCGTCGCGACCCCGGCCATGCCGACGGTGCCGAGGCCGGCGACCGTCCCCCGCTCGGCGGGGACGCCGAGGGCCCGACCGATCGCCTCGACCGCCTCGTCGGAGTACTCGGGGTGGACGATCGCCCCCGAGTCGTTCGCGAGGACGTTGTTGCCGAGGGCGTTGTACCGCCCGCGCACGACGCCGACGCGGCCCCAGGGGGCGAGGGCGCTCCGCTCCTCCGCGTCGAGCTCGTCGCCGACGGCGAGCCCGTGCGAGGTCGCCGCGACCATGGCGCCCAGGATCTCGGTCTCCCGGACCGTCGTGCGGAGGACCCGGACGTTGAACAGGTGGACGAGCTCCCGCTCCAGCGCGGCCGGGGCCGAGGGCGGCAGGAGCCCGAACCGCTCCCCGACGCGCAGGTAGACGCCGAGGTACGGGCTCCCGGAGAAGGAGCTCTTCCCAACCGGCACCCGGCGCGCTCCCGGGGCACCGGACTAGCCGGACTCCAGCAGGTCGACCTCGATGAGGCCGTCCTCGAACCGGATCGCCTTGACCCGGACCTGTCGGGGGATGTGCTGGATCCCCCGCTCCCAGATGTGCTCGTTCAGCCGGGGGTCGATCCAGACGTCCTCCCGCTCCCCGTGCATGTGCCGGACCACGAACCGACGGATGGTCTCGAGCGCGTGCCCCGCGCGCCGGCGGCGCGAGGGCTGGTGCTGGCTGGCCCGAAGGGGGACCACGTACTCCCGCTCGAGCTCCTCGATCCGGGGCTTGGTGCGCTTCTCCGCCATCGTCCCTCTTCCCTACCGGTGGAGGTGGCCCCGCTTCCACGTCCGGCGCTTCGGGTGCCGCGAGACGCGACGGCTCGTCCGCTGCATCACCCAGGCCGGGACCCTTCGGTTCGACCGGACGGCCCGGATGAGCCGGATCTTCCGCGCGAGGCTCTTGCGTCGGTTCGCCATCGTTCCTCCCCCTAACCTAGCGACGGGTGATGTGCGTTTCGCGTCGCTCCGGCATGAGCCGCTCGAGGAGCGACCGGAGCGAGACGTCGTCGATCGCGCGCGCGAGCCGCCCGCTCGCGGCCAGCGCGAGGACCTGCTGCTCGACGGCCTGGGCGACCTCGGGCTTCGCGAGCCGGATCCGGCCGAGCCGCTCCCGGGCCTCCGGGGTGAGGACGCGCCGGAGGAGCTCCGCCCGCTCGGCGGCGCGCCGCTCCATCTCGGGATCCGGCATCGCCGCCCCGCCGACCGCCTGGGACTGCATCTCCTGCAGCTGCTGCAGCCGGCGACGTCGAAGCTCGGCGAGCTCCGGATCGGACGCGTCGTACGCCATCGGGCACCGTTCGCCTACTGGTACTTCGCGAGCGCCGGCTCCTTCTCCGCGAGGCCCTTCAGGACCTCCCGGCAGGCGGCGGCGAGGAGCTTGGATCCGGCGGGGGAGACCCGGCGGCCGAGGGCCTTCTTCGACTCGAGGAGGCCGGCCCGCTCGAGCTGCTGGAGGATCTCCCGGGCGATCGACCGGGAACCGCTGCGGGCGTGGTACGGCGCGGAGCCCCGGTCCCGCTTCCCGCCGTACTCCGAGGCGAGCCGGGTGCCCCCGACGTGCCCCTTCAGGTAGACCTTCCGGAGGACCGAGGCGCTGCGGAGGTACCACCAATCGGGCTGCATCGGCGCCTGCTGGGCGTGGACGCCGGTCCGGACGAAGGCCGCCCATGCCGGCGGGCGGATCGCCTCCCGCCGCCGCAGGTCCTCCGCGAGCTTCGGGAGGAGGAGGGCCGGCGGGACGTCGTTCGGCTCGACCATGAGCGTCGCGCCCACAAGGCACCGCTATTTAAAGGCAAGCGCGGATTTACGGGAGAGAGAGGGCGGAACGGATGGAGGCGGCGGGCGGAGGCCGGCCGGGGGTCGCGGCGGTCGTGCTCGCCGCGGGGGCCTCGGCCCGGTGGGGGCTGCGAGGACCGAAGTCCCTCGCCCCGATCGACGGCCGCCCCGCGCTCGAGCACGTGGCGTCGACGGCCCGCTCCGCCGGATGCGATCCGGTCGTCGCCGTCGTCGGGAGCCCGGAGGTCGCCGAGCGTCTCGGCGGGGCCGCCGGCATCGACCGCCTCGTGGTCCACCCGGAATGGGGGGCCGGGCGCACCGGCAGCCTGCGCGCCGGGCTCGAGCAGGTCCCGCGGGGCTCGGCGGCCGTGGTCTGGCCGGTCGACGTGCCCTTCGTTCGTACCGACACCGTCGCGCACCTCATCCGCCGGGCCGGACGGGAGTCGCTCGCCGTCTGGGTGACCCCGACCCTGAACGGGCTCGGGGGCCACCCGATCGTCCTCACCTCCGCCGGCGTCGCCCTCGCGCTCCGGTTGCCCGTCGACACGCCGCTCCGCGACGCGCCGTTCCGGCGGGGCCTCGGGGAGCATCGGATCCCGGTCGACGACCCCGGCGTCATCGACAACACCAATTATCCCGAGGAGTTCGGCGCCGCGGAACGGGCCTGGCGGGCCCGGGAGTCGATCCGTTGAACCGCGAGGTCGCCCGCGAGAGCGTCCGATTGCTCGAGGGCCGCCGGCCCTTCGTCCGGGCCACCGTGGTCCGGGCCGTCGGCTCGGTCCCGGGGAAGGCGGGGGCGACGATGATCGTGCGCGACGACGGGTCGACCGTCGGGACGGTCGGAGGGGCCGCCCTCGAGGAGCGGGTGAAGGAGCTGGCCCGCGACGCGCTCCGGGAGCGGCGCGGTGACCTCCACCACTTCGACCTGCAGAAGTGGCGGGAAGGGGGGATGCCGAGCCTCTGCGGGGGCTCGGTCGACGTCGCCCTCGAGTACGTTCCCGCGACGCCGCACCTGCTGCTCTGGGGCGGCGGGCACGTCGCCCAGGCGCTCGCGCGGCTCCTGCCGACGCTCGAGTACGACTACTCGATCGCGGACGACCGGCCGGAGTACGTCGCGCCGGAGAAGTTCCCCCACGCGCTCCGACGCGTCGTCGCCGCTCCGGAGACCCTTTGGGAGCGGCTTACGCCGACCGAGTTCACGCACCTCTACGTCCTCGGCTACGACGCGGCGAAGGATCTCGAGGTGCTGCGCCGCTCCGTCGACCGGTTCCCCGGCGCGATCGGGCTCATCGCGAGCCGATCGAAGCGCGAGCACATGTTCGCGGACCTGCGGCGGGCCGGGATCCCGGACGAGGGCCTCGCCCGGATCCGGTCGCCGATCGGGATCGCGATCGGCGCGGAGAGCCCCGCGGAGATCGCGGTGAGCATCGTCGCCGAGATCGTGCGCGACGAGCACGCCGACCGAGAGACCGACGCCAGCGTCGGACCGGCGGGGGTGGTCGCCTCCCATGGCGTGGACGCCGCTTAGGTTCCGGGTCAACGGGCACCCGCGCGAGATCCCCTGCCCGCCGGAGCGGATCCTCCTCGACCTGCTCCGCGAGGACCTCGAGCTCACCGGGACGAAGCGCGGCTGCGACCTCGGGACCTGCGGGTGCTGCGCGGTCCTGATCGACGGCCGCCCGACCCTCTCCTGCCTCACGCTCGCCCGCCTCGCGGAGGGCCGCGAGGTGACGACGATCGAGGGGGTCTCCCCCCCGCAGGGGCTCTCCCCGCTGCAGCGGGCCTTCGTCGAGCACGGGGCGACCCAGTGCGGATTCTGCACGCCGGGGTTCGTCATCGCCGCGACGGCGCTCCTGCGGGACCACCCGCGCCCGAGCCGCGCGGAGGTCGAGCGCGCGGTCGCGGGCAACCTCTGCCGGTGCACGGGCTACACGAAGATCGTCGAGGCGATCCTCGCCACCGCGGAGGGCCGGTGAGCTCCGCCGAGCCGGTCCGCACCCCGACGCGGCTCCTCGGCTCGCGCATCCCGTACATCGAGGGGCCCCTCAAGGTCTCGGGCCGGGCCACCTACACCGACGACCTCCGGCGCCCCGGGATGCTCGTCGGCCGGCTGCTCCGCAGCCCGCACGCCCATGCCCGGTTGCGGTCGATCGACGTCTCGGCGGCCCGGGCGATGCCGGGGGTCCACGCGGTGCTGACGGGCGATCGGTACCCGACCCCGTTCGGGGTCCTGCCGATCACGCACGACGAGACGGCCCTCGCCGTCGGCAAGGCGCGCTACATCGGCGACATCGTCGCCGCCGTGGCCGCCGACGACGAGCTCACCGCCGAGCGGGCGCTGGCCGCGATCCGGGTCGAGTACGACCTCCTGCCCGAGTACACCGACACCCACGGGGGCCTCGTGCCGGTCGCCGAGCCGATCCACGCTCGGGTCAAGGACGGCTCGAACGTCCAGAAGGAGGTCCTCCAGCACTTCGGCGACGTCGAGGCCGCCTTCGCGGGCGCGGCCGAGCGGGTCCACGTCCACGGACGCTACGCCGGGGTGAACCACGGGTTCACCGAGCCGCTCGTCACGCTCGCCGACGCGACCCCCGACGGTCGGCTCACGGTCTGGAGCGCGACGCAGGTCCCGCACTACCTCCACCGGACGCTGCACGAGGTGCTCGGACTCCCGATGCACCGGATCCGCGTCGTGAAGCCGGAGGTCGGCGGGGGCTTCGGGGGGAAGTCCGACCCGCTGCCGCACGAGGTGATCTGCGCGGCGCTCTCGCTGGAGACCGGCCGGCCGGTGAAGATCCTCTGCGACCGGGAGGAGACCTTCTACACCAACCACGGGCGCCACCCGACGGAGAACGACGTCCGGATCGCCTTCGACGCCGAGGGCCGCATCCGGGCGTACGACATCGACGCCCTGATCGAGGGGGGCGCCTGGTCCTCCTTCGGCACGGTCACGACGTACTACAACGGGGTCCTCTCGATGGGGCCGTACAAGGTCCCGAACTTCCGGTACCGGGGCCGCCGGGTCTACACGAACAAGCCCCCGAACGGCGCGATGCGCGCGCACGGGGGCACGAACATCCGCCACTCCGTCGAGACCGCGATCGACATCGCGGCCGAGCGCTTCGGGATCGACCCGTTCGACCTGCGGGACCGGAACGCCCTCCCCCCGAACTCCACGACGGTCAACGACTTCCGGATCACCTCGACCTCCTTCCGGCGCTGCCTCTCCGAGGCGCGGCGGGCGAGCGGGTGGGACGGGAAGTTCCGCCGGCTCCCGTACGGCCGCGGGATCGGCCTCGGGTGCGGGTTCTACATCTCCGGCTCCAACAGTCCCATCCACTTCACGCCGAAGATGCCGCAGTGCACGGTCCACCTCAAGGTCGACATGGACGGCGGGATCGCCGTCCACTGCATGCAGGCCGACATCGGTCAGGGCTCGAACACCCTGATGGCCGCGATCGTGGCGGAGGTCGTCGGGGTGGATCTGGACCGGGTCCACGTCATCCCGGTCGACACCGACGTGAGCCCCGTCGACATCGGGAGCTACTCGAGCCGGGTGACGTTCATGATGGGGAACGCGACCCGGAAGGCCGCGGAGTCCCTCCGCGACCAGCTCTTGAAGGCGACCTCCCGCGTCACCGGCCACCCCGTCGAGCGCCTGCGCGTGGCGACCGAGCGCTACGAGGTCGCGCACCGACCCGAGGTCGGGCTCTCGTACCTCGAGGCGCTGCACGCCGCGATGGAGACCCAGGGGGCGCTCGTCGCGACCGGCGCCTACTCCTCCCCCCCGATGGGGGGCACGTTCAAGGGCGCGCGGGCCGGCACCGCGCCGGCGTACTCCTTCGCCGCCTACGTCGCCGAGGTCGAGGTCGACCCCGAGACCGGGGTCTACCGGCCGGAGCGGATGTGGGCCGCCTTCGACTGCGGCCGGCCGCTCAACCGCCTCGCCGTCGAGGGCCAGATCCAGGGCTCGATCCACATGGGCCTCGGCCAGTTCATGGGCGAGGCGATGGACTACCGGGGCGCCCGGCTGATGAACCCGGCCCTCCTCGACTACAAGATCCCGATGCCCCAGCAGATGCCGGAGATCGAGATCCTGCTGGTCGGCGACGACGATCCGGAGGGACCCTTCGGCGCGAAGGAGGCCGGGGAGGGACCGCTCATCGCCACGCTCCCGGCGATGGGCAACGCGATCTACGACGCCGTTGGCGTCCGGTGCGTCGAGCTCCCGCTCACCCCGGACAAGCTCCTGCGGGGGATCGAGCGACGCGAGGCCGAGGGCCGCGCCTGGAAGGGGCACTAGGGATGCACCTCGACCCGTTCGAGCTCCACCGGCCGGCCACGGTCGACGAGGCCGTCGAGATGGCCCGTCGGCACGCGGGGGCCTTCGACTTCCTCGCCGGCGGCACCGACCTCCTCCCGAACTACAAGATGCACCTCAACCTGCGGCCGCACGTGATCGCCCTCGAGGGGATCCGGGAGCTCGAGGAGCACGGCGTCGAGCGGATCGGGGCGATGACCCGCCTCGCCGAGGTCGAGGGCGACGCGGCGCTGGCGGCGGCCTACCCGGGGCTGCTCGAGGCGGTCCGCGAGGTCGCGACGCCGCTCGTGCGGGCGAGCGCCACCGTTGGGGGCAACCTCCTCCTCGAGACCCGCTGCTTCTTCTTCAACCAGTCCGAGTTCTGGCGGCACAGCCTCGGCTACTGCCTGAAGGCCGACGGGGACCGGTGCCACGTCGTGCCGCAGAAGGAGAAGTGCTACGCCACCTTCTCCGGCGACCTCGCGCCGGTCTTCCTCACGCTCGACGCGCGGGTCGAGCTCGCCGGCCCGGAGGGGCGCCGCGAGATCCCCCTCGCCGAGATGTACGACGCCCACGGCGACGGGATCCACCGGACGAAGCTGCGGCCCGGCGAGATCCTCTGCGGCGTCCGGCTTCCGCCCGGGGCCCGGAGCTGGCGGACGACGTACCGGAAGCTCCGGCTCCGCCCCTCCTTCGACTTTCCGGAGCTGGGCGTCGCGGCCGCGGCCCGCTTCGACGGCGACCGGGTCGCGGAGGCGCGGGTCGCGATCGGCGGGCTCGAGACCTACCCGACGAGCTACCCGTCGGAGACCGCCGCCCTCGCGGGCGAGCGGCTCACCGAGGCGGCGGCGCGGGCGGTCGGCGAGCGGATCCGGGCGAAGGTCCGGCCGGTCCGGAACACCGCGATCGCCCCGGACTACCGGAAGAAGATGGCGGCGGTCTTCGTGCGGCGCGCCCTCCTGGCGCTCTCGGGCGGGGCGGCCGCGTGACCGCGACGCCGCGCTTCGCGCTCCTCCCCATCGGGGAGCTGAAGGTCCACGAGGAGGTCCGGGGCGCCGACCTCGCCGAGCTGGTGGCCTCGATCTCCCGGGAGGGGGTCGTCGAGGAGCCGATCCTCGTCGCGGAGGGGAGCCTCGTGATCCTCAACGGGCACCACCGCGTCGAGGCGCTCCGTCGCCTCGGCGCCGCGCGGGTCCCCGCCTGGGTCGTCGACTACGACGCCCCGGAGATCGAGCTCGACCGCTGGGATCCCGGGCCGCCGATCTCGAAGCGGGAGGTGGTCACTCGCGCGCGGGAGGGCCGGCCCTTCCCGCCGAAGA
>JASHVI010000093.1 GCA_030039525.1 Thermoplasmata archaeon | reverse complement strand
CCGCGTAATTCAACTTCCCGTCGTCCCCCTTCCACTCCCAGCGAACATCGAAGCCCAGCGATTGGTAGAATTTCACGGAACGATCGACATCCTTGACATTGAACATCACGCTGATCTCGGCCTTCATCGGGGCAGCTCCACGGCGCGTCGATGCGCCTCGTCTCTTAACCGAGGCGATGTGGACGACCCAGGATCGGTTCTCGGCCTGAGCCCGAGAATCGCCTAGACCTGACAGTATCAACGCACCACATTGCGTCTCCCAGATTCAGGCGGATCGACGTGCCCTGCGCTTGCTTCCTTCCTCCATTTGCGCGTAGTAGGCCTCCAACGCCTTGCGATCGGCAGCAGGGAGCTCCTTCCACGCCCCCGCCAGGTCAAGGATCGACTTCCTCGGCTTGGCGATTCGCTTGACCACATCGCTGAACGACTCGTCTCTCCCCTTCATGGCCTTCAGCGCGGCATGCGCCTCTCCGTCAAGGGCGACCGTGTGGCTTGCCATGGGCCTACGTGCCATACGCGTATTCGTCGAGGCTTGTGAATTTTGGCACCCGTGTATAATGGGAATTGCACCCCGGCGATCCACCGGCCCGCGCGAGGACGGTCTCCGAGCGCCGTCAGGGTGGGCGCGAATCCAACGCTACCGGGGTGGAGAGGCCGGTGGCGCGGATCCCTCCACGAGGATCGCGTTGCACTTCGCTCCCTTGAGGCGAGTCTCCAGGAGGGGTCGATACTCTTCCGATTGATAGAACTGGGTCGCGGCCGCCGACGAAGGGAACTCCGCGATGACGGTCCTTCCGGGGAGCCACTGCCCTTCCAGAGTCTTCGGCTCGGAGCTTGCGACGACCCACTTGCCGCCGTATTTCTCGACGAGGCCCGGCAAGCGCTCCACGTACTGCTGTCGCGCGGCCGGCGTGCTCCACTCCACTTGGAAGATCATGTAGGCCGTCATCGGATCGCCCGGGGTCGCCCCCACCTGGCCCGACCATAAGGCGTTGGCTTCGTACGTACAGTCCGGTCCCCGTTCTCGGGCGGCGACGACGGTCGGAGGCTACCGCGTTATGGCCATTCTCGACTCCACCTCCCGGCGGTCGAAGCGATGGACCCACTGCTGAAGGATGCGGCCGAGCGCGCGTCTCGCTACCTCGAGGGACTCCCGACCCGTTCCGTGGCGCCGTCGCGCGAGGGCCTCCAGGGGCTCGACCGGCTCGATACCCCGCTTCCCGAGGCCGGGGAGGATCCGGGCGCGGTCCTCTCGCTCCTCGATGAGTACGGCTCTCCGGGGACGGTGGCCACGGCGGGGGGCCGGTATTTCGGCTTCGTCATCGGAAGCGCCCTCCCGGCCGCGCTCGCCGCGAACTGGCTGGCGGGCGCGTGGAACCAGAACGTCGCCCTCGAGGTGATGTCGCCCGCGGCCGCCCGCCTGGAGCGGGTCGCCCTTCGCTGGATGCGGGACCTCCTCGGGCTCCCTCCGACCGCCGAGGGGGCCTTCGTCACGGGGGACACGATGGCGAACTTTGCCGGGCTCGCGGCCGCCCGGCACGCGCTCCTGAAGGCCCGGGGGTGGGACGTGGCGACGAAGGGCCTGTTCGGAGCGCCTCCGTTCCCCGTGGTGGTGAGCGAGGAGGTCCATGTCTCCGTGCTCAAGGCGCTCTCGATGGTGGGGCTCGGGAGGGAGCGGGTGCTCCGCGTACCGGTGGACGACCAGGGCCGAATGCGGCCCGAGGAGCTGCCCCGGCTGGACGGCCCGGCCCTTGTCTGCGTCCAAGCAGGTAACGTGAACACCGGGGCGGTCGACCCTGTCGGGGAGATCTGCGAGAAGGTCCGCCCGACGGGGAGCTGGGTGCATGTCGACGGGGCCTTCGGCCTCTGGGCGGGAGCCTGCCCCTCGCGGGCCCACCTGACCGAGGGCGTCTCCTCGGCCGACTCGTGGGCCGTCGACGGTCACAAGTGGCTCAACGTGCCGTACGATAGCGGCACGGTCTTCGTCCGGGACGGAGGACACCTTCGTTCGGCCATGACCGGTGGGTCGGTCGCGTATCTCCCCACAGACGCGAAGCCGGAGGGGATGGAGTACGCGCCGGAGATGTCCCGTCGGGCCCGGGGGGTCGACGCCTGGGCGGCCCTTCGCTCCCTCGGCCGTGCCGGCGTCGCCGACCTGGTCGATCGGAGCTGCCGTCACGCGCGCCGGCTCGCCGATCGGATGCGGGAGGGCGGGCATCGGATCCTGAACGACGTGGTGCTCAATCAGGTCCTGGTGGACTTCGGGAGCGCCGAGAGGACCCGGCGGGTCATCGACGCCGTCCAGCAGGACGGCACCTGCTGGTGCGGAGGCACCGAGTGGCGCGGCGTCCACGCCATGCGGATCAGCGTGAGCTCCTGGGCCACCCGGGCGGAAGACGTCGAGCGGTGTGCCGACGCGATCCTCCGGGTCGCTTCGGACTAGTCCATCGGTCCGCGCCGGGGGGGACCGGGGTCTCGCGGGGGTCCAATCGACCCCGGGCCGCCCGGGCTAGTGCTGCGCCGCTCCGCAGCTGGGGCACCGGGTGTCGCCCTCGTCCATGAGCGACCCGCAGTATCGGCAGGGCACGCGCACCACGACCCGAACCACCTCCCGCACGGCGCCGGAGGCGGGGGGCGGGGACGAGGTCCGGAGCGCTCGAAGCCGATCCCGGACCTGCTCCCTCCTCGCCAGCCAGAGGGCGCGTCCCCTCGGAATCTCCTCCACGATCCGCGACGCGACGCTCCGGGGGTCCTCGACCTCGATCCGGGCCGAGCTCGCCCGGTCGCCCCCGTCGGCGACCTCGAGCTCCACGAACCGACCGGAGACCCGGGGCGTCGACAGCGCGAAGAGGTAGAAGTCGGGACCCTCGTGCCACTCCCGGGCGTCGAGGGCGAGCCGACCGAGGAGCCGTTGGCGACGCCAGAAGCAGACCACGCGCAGGCTGGTGAGCATCAGATAGCCGAAGTGGGACCTCCAGACCGCGACGATCCGCTCGTCGTCGATCGGGTCGAACTCCCGCGCCGCGGCCGGGTCCAACTGGTCCGGCTGCGTGATCTGGTCCGGGGCGGGTTCTGGCGATGGGGGTGACACGAGGTTCCCCTCGGCGGAGGTGGGGCGTTCACAAAAGACCGATGGGACGACGGGGTGGGACCGCCCCTACCCCGCGCGATTCCCGGGCCCACCGGCGGCGCCCGGTCCTGGGGTGTTATCTGAGCGCGGCCGTGTCGCGCGCCGGGCCCCGCGCGAGGAGGGATACGGGTGGACGGGGGACAGCGCCGGATGCGGAAGTACGTGCTCGATTACTTCCTCCAGGAGTCCGTCGCGCCGACCCTCGAGGAGATCTCCCGAGCGCTCCGCATCGAGCTCGCCGAGGCCCGCGCCGGGCTCGAGGCCCTCGATACGGGGCACCACCTCAAGCTCCTCGAAGGGACCTCTCGCATCCTGATGGCATTCCCATTCTCGGCGCTGGCCACCCCGTATCGCGTCACCCTCGGCAACGGCCGGAGGTACTTCGCGAACTGCGCGTGGGACTCGGTCGCCTTCCACCCCATGCTCGACGAGCCGATCGACGTCGACTCCTACTGCAGCCACTGCGGCGAACCCCTCAGCTTCCGGATCGACCACGGAAGGGCGACCTCGCGGAACGGCGACCTGCCGCTCGTCCACCTGAAGCTCCCGGCGGCGGCGTGGTGGAACGACATCACCCGGACCTGCGCCAACGCCATGGTCTTCCTGGGCCCCGGCTCCCTCCACCCGGTCGACCCGGACCCGGCGACGCGCATCGACCACGGCATCGTCACCCTCGAGACGATCCTCGGAATGAGCGCCCCGATCTACTCGGGCAAGCTCCGGATGGAGTACGACCGGCCACCGCCCTCGGTGGTCCGGGCGCAGTTCGAACGGCTCGGCCTGACCGGGCCCTATTGGAAGCTGTGACCCCGACGCGCGGTGGAGCGCGAAGCTCCGCTCGCGCGCTCCCTGCGGGCCGACCGCGGGGGCACCGACGAAGTGCGTCGGCGCGTGGGCCCGCGCCGCGAACCTACGCTCCCGCCTTCATGATGCGGAGGCTGGCTCTCACCAGTTTCTTGATGAGGGAGATCGGAAGCTCCCGATCCGGGGGAATGCGAAGGATGGCCTTGGTGTGGGAGAACCCCTCGAGGGCGTCCGAGTGGTCGTCGAGAGCCGGCGGTCGGACGTGCAGGCCGATCCGGCCCTTGCGGAAGCTGAACCAAGCGAACATCCCGTTGTAATCGTAGCCGGGGATGCAGTAGCCCGGCATCTCGAAGTAACTCATGGTTTCTATCGCGTCGGGCGCGACCTCTCGGATCGCCTTCCGGATCCGGCGGAGCTTCGCCTGGACCTCCGGCGGGCACCGGGCAATGTAGGCTTCCACCCCCTCGGGCGACGGGACGACGGTGGGAGGTGCTCTGGACATCTCCTCCCCCGTCCGCGGGCCGAATATAGGATGCTCCGGGTCGCGGGCAACGAGGTTTGCACCGCGCTTCCCGTCCCTCCCCGCCGGGACCAGCGATCCCTCCGGCCGGCGGCACGCCCCGGGGGGCCGCGTGCCGGACGAACGGCGGACCCGTTATCCGCGGAGCACTCTCCCTCCGGCGAATGGCCGTCAGCCTGCTCGATCTGACGGCGCTGGCCACGTGGACCGTGGCGATCGGCACGATCGCCGTCATGTGGTGGCAGACCTACGTGGCCCGCAAGCTGAACGGGGCCAACGCGGTCATGGACCTTCGCGAGCGGTTCGACGCTCCGAGGATGCGGAAGGCCCGGAAGCTGCTCAGCGGACAACTGCTCGAAGGACGCCACGAAGACATCAGCGCGATGGAGGTCGCCGCGTTCTTCGAGCTGGTCGGTGCCATGACGCGTCGGAAGGTCCTCCCGAGGGATCTGGTGTGGGAGGCGTTCGGGACGTGGATCTCCGCTTACTACTTCGCGCTTCGAAACCCGGTCGATCTCATCGAGCGGGCTCGATCCGAGTTCCATGACCCGCTCATCATGCACGAGTTCGAGTGGCTCAACGGGGCGATATCGACGCTCGACCGGGGCCACGAGGGGATCGTCTTTGACGCTCCGGGCGACCCGGCGATGGGCGCCAAGGTCCTGCTGCAGCAGGAGAGCGTCCTCGACCTCGAGTGAGGCACACCCGACCGTCCCGCTACGCCCGAGCGGCCGCGGAGGGAGGCCCCGACCGCAAGGTTTGCGAGAGCGGCAGGGGCCGCGGAAGGCGGGGGGCCGCGGCCTACTCCCGCCCCATGATGGAGCGTGCGTGGCCGCAGGGCCGAACCCGCCGGTGCCCCGACCCCGCGGGTGAGACTCGCACGTTCTCAAGTATCGGGAGTCGGGTTGGGCCGTCGTGGTCCCGAGCGCGCGGAACCTTGGGGTCGGTGCCCTGATCGCCGGGCTCGCCGCCCTCTGTGTCCTCCTGCCGCTCGCGTCCGCCTCCCCGACGACCCTCTTCGTCGCGACGCCCTCGTACTCGCATTTCGGGGCGAGTCGGGACGTGGGGAGCTCGGTCGCGAGCTCGACGGGAACCGGCTACAACGCGGTGCTCAAGGGACCCTCCTTCTCCCCGCGGACCGGGATCGAGAAGGAGTCCCAGCTCTCGCGGGCGAACCTCTCCGGACTCTACAGCCTGGAGGTCTGGTCGGGGCTTACGAACCTGACGTTCCACTGCGGGGCGAACTGCACGACGGGGAATCACACCGTGACCCTGAACTGGACGCTGAGTTGGTCGATCCACACGGCCTCCGACTGCCCTACGTACGGGGGCAGCGGAAGATTCCTGACCAAAGTCGGCGTCAACATCGTAGCGAAGGTGCTTACCGGGTCCGCCGCATCTCCTACGACCGTGGGAGCGACGTTGTACGTGGTCGAGTACCACCATCAGGCGAACGGCATACCCTACCGCACGGGAGCGACGCGGGGGGTCTACGCGGTGATGCTCACCGCCGATCTGACCTCCGGTCACTCCTATGTCATTCAATCGTGGGTCGAGATCGAGACCGCCGCCTTCGCGTGGACGGGCGGTTGTCACAGCGCCGCGACCGCGTCGAGCGGGGTCACCGGCCCGTCCGAGCTGAACCAGGTCTCGGTCTCGTAGCCGACCGTCCCCCCGACGAACGCGCCCCCACTTCCCGGGAAGGCCGGCGGCTCGCTCGGCTCCCAACCCGGCGGGGTGGTGAGACACCCCCGAATCTCGAGGGCTCGTGCCCCGGACTAGGGGCCCCAGGACTTCCAGGTGATCACGAACTTCTTGCCCTTGTGCGTGAGCGCCCCAGGAACGGCCTTCACGTAGGTGCCCGAGGTGCTCCACATCGTGATCGCGGTGTAGGAGAAGCTCCCGATCGGGTGCGTTTGGTTCGAGATCGTCGCCCAGCTGTTGGAGAACGTCACCTTGCCGAAGTCCGCCAGCGGCAGGATCCCGGAGATGCTCGAATACGGCGCCTCAGCGATCCATTCGGCGGAGCTCCGGTTCGCCGTGACGTTCCCCTGGGAGTAGTAGACCGAGGTGCCCCGGGTGTTGTCGATCAGCGAGACGGTGAAGATCGACGTCGCGGAGGTGTAGTGGACCTCCCCGGTGATCGAGTCGCCCGGGTGGATCTTCATCGAGAACATGACGAGGCCGCCGGGGTAGAACTCGTACCATGCGTAGTACGTGATCGTGGAGTAGCCGAGGAGCGAGATGCACTCCATCATGGTTCCCGTCTGCTCCACGGTCGTCGAGCCGTAGTACCCGTCGATGCCCACCCAGAAGGCCGCCAGCGACTCGTTGTAGGTCCCGCTGCACGAGCCGTGGTAGCTCGGCATCGTCCACGTCGCCTTCACGTCCGTCACCTGATCGTTCGAGGTGGAGACGACGTATCCGGCCCAGTTGGTGGAGGTCACCGAGGACGAGGTCAGGGGATGGAAGAGGGCCGGGTGGGCCTCGATCGAGCGCCCGACGCGAGAGGTCGGCTGGGCCGCCACGACGCCCACGGTCGTCAGCGCGGCGCCGATCAGTAGGGCCAAGGAGATCACGGTGAGAGCTCGTGCCGCTATCACGACCGACCTCGCTCGCTGACTCCGCTCTTTCCTAGATAATCCCTTGGGTGGGGAAGGAGGAGCACCTCGCGCCGGCAGGCGATCGACGACGAGACGCTGCGTCGCTCCGCGGCCCGCCAAGGGCCCGCTGCCCCGCGGTCGCTGCCGCTTCCGGGGGATACCGCTAGGCCGCGCGCGCCCTTCGCGCACGGCGACCGGCGCGCGAGGCGCGTGGATGCTCGGACGGGCGTTTCCGTCGCTCGGCGCGCGTCCGAGCAGCGACCGGCCAGCCGATGCGGACCAGCGTTTCGTCCGGGTCGGAGAGGGTGATCTCGAGCATGCCGTACGCAGTTTTCTGCGGGGTCTTGCGGAACTTCGCGGCGATTTCCCGGAGGCGGCTCGTGGCGATGTAGACGCCGAACGGATTACGGCCCGGTCGGACCCAGCCGGGCACCGCCGGCTGAAGGTGCAGTTCTCCTCCGGCACGATCCTCGAGGATCCGGTACTCGGCGCGGTCGGCCTCCGGAAGCGGGGTCTCGATGAACCCGAGACGTCGATAGAAGCGAACGCTCGAGGCGAGGTCGTTACACGGGATGATCGGAACCGCTGAGTGGGGTCGTACCGGCATCGGACGGACAGGACGGGGCTCTCCCAAAAGTTCGACACCCCAATCCGTCCGAGGGGGCCTGCGCGTTCGCGGGGAGGGGTCCTTGCAAAGCCGACAGGCTTCGCACGCTCGCTCGGTCTCAAAGATTCGGCTGCCAACCGGAGCCGTTCGGTCGGCCTCCGAGAGATAGGACCTGACCGTGCTACCCCCGTGTAGAACCAACTCGGCCGGCACGTGGGCAGCGCGAAGCCGGGTGCGACTTTGGCCACGGGCGGTTCACGCCAAGCCCAAACTTGCCCCGAGAAGGCGCCTCGCCGATCTCGCGGTCGGACACCGCGGGCGACCGGTGATCGTCGACTCACGCGCTC
>JASHVI010000092.1 GCA_030039525.1 Thermoplasmata archaeon | reverse complement strand
ATGTGGTCCGCGTCGACGCCGTGCCGCAGACCCAAGGTGTACGCGAGGATGCCGAGGGCCCAGAAGATGGCGTACTGCTTGCCGATCCAGAACGTGGCGTAGATCCCGAGGCCGGTCGCGGCAACGATACCCGCGTAGATGAGGACGACCTTGAGCCACTCGGCCCGAGAAAGGACGATGGGGTTCCGGACCTCGGTGAGGGGGTTGGAGACCTCCGCCGGAGATGAGGACACAGCGCGACCAGATTTGGGTCGGAGTTTAAGGGTTGTGGCAGATTGCTCAATCGTAACAACGCGGAATCGTCGGGGGCGGCGCCGCGGCCCAGCCCTTATGAGGCGAACCGAGGCTTGCGGCTCGGGTACGTCGGCATGAGAGGAGTCGCGCGTCCTTCGCTTCGAGCAGCAGCCAAGCCGAACCGGACTCCGCGCGGTCGCAAACGCAAGGACGCCTACGTGGTGCGCCTCGGGGTCTCGCTCGAGCCGGACCTCCTCGCCTTGTTGGACAGCTGGGTCCGGGAGCGCAACTCACCGAGCCGTTCCGAAGCCATTCGCGCCCTGATCCGCAAGGAGCTGGCCGAGCACGAGCTGGGCGATCCCAACTCCGACTCGGTCGCGAGCGTCCTCCTGATCTACCGACACGATGCCCCGAACGTCCTCAAGCGGCTCGCAGCTGTCGAGCATCGTTGGGGGGGCCACGTTCGGTCCTCCTCTCACGTCCATCTGCAGGCCGGGTCCTGCATGCAGCTCATCGGCCTCGTGGGGAAGCGCGACGAGGTCGTCAACGCGGCCGAGGACCTGCGCGGCGTGAAAGGCATCGCCTTCGGTCGATACTCCCTCGGCACCCCGGCGGTGGCGGGGGGAAGTACCGGACACGAGCATCCCCACCGCGACTGAGGGACCGGGGGACCGGAGGGCCGCGGATCGTGCCGTCGACGCAGCTGCCGCTATTCGCGGACGCCCGAGCCTCGTACCGGGAGGCCCGCTACATCATCCTGGGGATCCCGTTCGACCGGACGACCTCGTTCCGCCCCGGGGCCCGTTTCGCCCCGGACGTGGTCCGCCAGCAGTCCTGGAATTTCGAGTCCTACAACTACGAGACCGACCTTGACCTGTCCGACGTTCCGATCCACGACCTGGGCAACTCCGAGGAGTTCGGCAGCGCGGAGGAAATGGCGGAGGGGGTCCGGGAGCTCCTCACGCCCATCTGGCGCGCGGGAAAATTTCCCATCACCCTCGGCGGGGACCACTCGTGTTCGGTACCCGTTCTCGAAGCGGTCGACCGGTCCCGGTCGCTCGGGGTCCTCTACTTGGACGCCCACCTGGATTTTCGAGATCACTACCTCAACGACCGGCGGAGCCACGCCTGCTCCGCCCGCCGGATGGTCGAGCTGTTGGGGGCCGACCGAGTGGTCCACCTGGGCGTCCGGTCGATGTCCCAGGATGAGAAACGGGACAACGACCGGCTCGGGATGCGGGTCCACCCCAGCGATGCGTTCCGGGAGCGAGGAGCAAGAGCCGTGGCCGATCTCGCCCTCCAAGAGCTGGGCACGAAGGAGGTCTACATCACCCTCGATATCGACGTGGTCGACCCTTCCTTCGCGCCCGCGACGGGGACGCCCGAGCCGTTCGGACTCAACCCAGTCGACGTGAAGACCATCATCGGGGCCGCCGCCGACCGGCTCGTGGGAATCGACATCATGGAGGTCTCCCCTCCGTGGGACCACGGAAACACCGCCTTGCTCGCGGCTCGCTTGGCCCGAGAGGCCATTCTACGTGTCGAGCACCGACGTGGCGGAGCCCGTCCCCGACGCGGGGCGGTGCGGGCGAGCCGGGCTCAGAGGATACGGACCGACTCGAGATTGGACGGCGCCCGGGTCTCGATCCCGAAGTGACGGTGGGCGCTGGCCGCCAGATCGAGGGCCCGGCTCTCCTCGCCGTGGTTCACGAGCAGGCGACGCGGCCGGACCGCCGCGATGTACTCCATGAGCTGTCTCCGGTCCGAGTGGCCCGAGAACCCCTCGATGGTGGCGATCTCCATCCGGACGCTCACGGGAACCGGACGCCCGTCCTCGATCAGCGAGACGGTGGCGAGCCTCCCCTGCAGACGGCGGCCCAGGGTCCCGTCGGCCTGGTAGCCGACGAACAACAGGGCATCCCGCTCCTCGGGAGCCCAGGACCGGAAGTACTCCATGACCGGGCCCCCGTTCATCATCCCGCTGGTCGCGAGGACGATGCACGACTCGGTCGAGTCCACGATGCGGTCGCGCATCTGCGTGGAGTCGACGCGATGGAAGATGTCCGACAGGAACGGGTTGTCCGACTGCTGGAAGATCTGGGACCGCAGCCCTCCGTTGAGGTACTCCGGGTAGGCGGCGTGAATCGCGGTCGCCTCGAAGATCATTCCATCCAAGTAGACCGGGACGGGCGGGATCCTCCCCGAACGGACCGCCTGCTCGAGGACGAGCATCATCTCCTGCGAGCGGCCTACGGCGAACACCGGTACCACTAGCCGCCCGTGGCGGGCGAGGACCTTGGCCGCGAACGTGCTGAAGGCGGCACTGGCCTCCCGACGGCTTGGTTGGAAGTTCTTGGCGCCCCCATAGGTGGACTCGATCACGAGGGTGTCGATCGGCGGGAGGCGGCTGTCGGCGGCGTCGAAGAGCCATGTCCGCTCGTACTTCATATCCCCCGAGAAGGCGATGCGGTGGGAGCCTCGCTCCGTTTCGAAGTAGCAGATCGAGGAGCCCAGGATGTGTCCCGCGTTGTACAAGGTCAGCCGCACGTCGGGCGCGATGTCGGCAGTCTCTCCCCAGCGCAGAGGGATGGTACGCGCCACCAGATCGCGGACATGGGAGGAATCGTAGAGATTCCGACGTGCCTCGGAGCGGCCGACCTTGATCGCGTCTAGGAGCATCAGGGTCATCATGTCCCGGGTCGGCGCGGTGCAGTAGATCGGCCCGGTGTATCCGAACTTGAGGAGCGTCGGGACCAGCCCGCAGTGATCGAGGTGCGCGTGGGTCACGACCACCGCGTCCAGGGTGTCGAGCGGAAGCAGCTCCGGCGCGCTGAAGAATGGGGTCTGATCGGATCCGGGATGGATCCCGCAGTCGACGAGCACCTTGGAGCTCGGCGTCGAGAGCAGGCTCGTGCTGCGCCCGACCTCGCGATACCCACCCAGCGCCACCGCTCGGGTCCATGGCTCGCCCGCGGTCGGAGGGCGCCAGATCTGCGCTCCGACCCGCTTCAGAAACGCGCGACGTTCGTCGAAGCTGTTGCGAAGGTGCGTCCGAACCTCGCTGACGGTCTTGGACGGGATCGGGGGAGAGCGTAGGACGGCCGGATTCCATCCGATGCGCGAGCGAACCTCCTGGATCTTGCTGCCGCCCATCCCGATGGCCGGCCCGGGATTCATGACCTCGACCGCAACCTCTCCGGTTTCCGGCTCGAAGTAGATCCCCTGGATGTCGGCCTCGGGCGGGACGAGGCGACGGATCTCGCGCTCGGCCTCGCGGGTAGGAAGGAGTCCCTTCGGGTCGTTCCGCACAAGGATGCTCCGGCCGATCTTGGCCGACATGGCCCGGGTCAGCTCCCGTCGCTGGAGCAGGGCGTCGCGCTCCTTCGTGTACAGGACGACGAAAGGGCCCTCGAGCTCGATGTCGGAAAGGGTGACCCCCTCCGGCAGCATGTCTGCTAGCAGCCCGTGGATCTCCTTCGTCCGGTTGGTAGCTCGCATTGCAACGGAGTGAAACGGTTCCACCGCGGAGCCACGACGCCATTCGGGTCGGCGCGTGCCCGCTAGGACGGTGACGCTGACGAGGTCGGACTATCCGGGTCGAGCCTCCCCGCCCCGGGAGCTCAGCGAACCCCGGACGGGGCGAGCGCGTTCGGGTAGCTCGTACGTACCCGCACCTCGGTCCGTCTAGTACGATTCCACCGCGAGCCCGGGGATCCGCCGGAAGACCGGATTCCTTGAGAGCACGCTCTCTCCGTGGCGCACCGCGGAGGCGGCGACGACGAGATCGACGCCCCGCAGGCGGTCGCCTTGAGGGGCCCACTGGTCCGCGATCATCGCCGCGCAATCCAGGGTCATCCGGTCGAGCTCCCAGCACGAGATCGAGTCGAGGAGCTCCAGGGCCCTCCCTCGCTGCGCACCGTCCGGCGGCCACGAAGTCGCGATCACCCAGGCCCGAGCCGCCGCCGAGATGTGTACGGCCGAGCGAGCGGACCGGAGGCCCGTCCACTGATCGCGCGCGGCGGGATCATCTCGGACACAATCCAATACGAAAGTGCCGTCGACGCTGACCACGGCCTCTCAGCCCCCGGGCCGCCGGAGACCCGGTCGGGAGGGCGGCAGCCGACGTGATGGTCTCGGGGGCCCCACTCGGTCGCCTCCTCCCTACCGCATGGCCGGGGAGGGGCGCCCGTTCAGCACCACGTTGAGGCGTCGGTTGGCCTCCTCCCAATTGAGGTTCGTGAGGAAGACCTGCACGTACGTGGCCTTGTCCGTCCCGTAGTCGATCGCGTAGGCGTGCTCCCAGCAGTCGAGCGCGATCACCACGTCCTGCGCGATGGCCGGCACGTTGACGCTGTGCTCGTAGACGACCCAGTTGTGGAGTTCCTCGCGGATCCGGTCGTAGGTGACGAGCACCCAGCCCGGGGTCGAGGCCGCATCCGCCTTGGTTTCGGCCTTCCACCTGTCGATGGTGCCGAACGACTTCTTGAGGAGCGATCGGAATTGATCATCGGGCTCGTTCACCGGGACGAGGTTCTCGAAGTAGGCCTGGTGCAGGTAGCTGCCGTTGTACGCGACGACCTCGCGACGCTTGAGCTCGCTGTACGCCCCGTACGAGAAGTTCGCGTTCTTCTGGAGGATGTCCGGCTCCGTGTCGAGCTTCGCACGAAACTCGGCGATCCGCTGCTCGATTTCGTTCAGCTTACGGACGTACCCCTCATAGAGGCCCAGATGGGCCTTGAGCTGTTTCGGGGTGAGCCCCTTGATCACGCCTTCGTCGAGCAGCCGAGAGAAGTCCCGAACCTTGTGCTCCATCTACACTGAGGTTAACCTCCGAACCCGAAGCTCGACGCGACCCGCCGCGCCGCCGCCCGACCCGTCGAGAACCGGGAACGTATAAGTTTATGCCGCTTATGGTGTTCGTAACACTTGACGGGCTCCGCGACGACCCCCGTAGCGATTCCGGCTCCGACGGAGTTCGTCCATCGTTACGTTTCGGAAGGCCTCGCGGCCCTCGAAGCGCCCCAGCTGGCCGCGGGCATCGCGCGGTTCGCGGAGATCCTGATGGAGGCTCGCCGCTCTCGCCGCCTGGTGCTCTTCTTCGGGAACGGCGCCAGTGCTACGACGGCCTCGCACTACGTCTGCGATATCGGAAAGGCGGTCCACCAAGGCCCCGGCCTTCGGATCCGGTGCGTCGCGCTCAACGACTCCGTGACGACGACGACGGCCTGGGCGAACGATACCGAGTACAACGACATCTTCTCGGAGCAGCTCCGGACCCTCGCCCTAAACGGCGACGTGGCGGTCGCGCTCTCCGCGGGAAGGCCGTCCCAGAGCATCCACCGGGCGATGCGCCTCGCCCGGGAGCGCGGGCTCGTTACGGTCGGACTGCTCGGACCGGGGGACGAAACGCTCCGGGCCCTCTGCGATGTGGCGATCGTGGTCCCCGCCGACCGACCGGAGCACGTGGAGGACGTTCACCTCCTGATCAACCACCTCCTGACCGCATACCTGCGGGACGAGGTACCGATCCCCGGCCTGTAGACCGCCGCTTCGAGGACCCTTCGCGCATCCCGGAGCGAGTTGCTCGCCCGAGGAACCGTCACCGAGCGGGCGGACCTTCCCGGCCAGCTCGGCTCCGATGGACCTGAACGCCAGCGAGGTCGGGGTTGTCCCGCTTTATCGGTACACCGACGCGGCAAAGGCCCTTCGGCTCCCGTCCCCTCGCGTCCGGCCGCGCGGCCCGTTCTGCGACGCGACGCGACGCGACGGAAGGCGCGAGTCGGCCTAGTACGCATGAGGTCGACAGGGCTACCGGATCGGGTCGACCGTGCCCCCAACTCCGGTCGGGACGTTCGGCTCGCGGATGTCGACTCGCCGCATCGCAATCCGGCGCCTGTGCATCCGAGCGTTCACACGGCGGAGCCGGAGGGCGAACGACCGTCGGGAGTCGCGCCCGGCTCGTGCCCGAAAGTTCGCGTCGTACGGGTGCGCTCTCGGGGACAGGGCCCGGCGAGCGTCAGCGCAGCTCACCCGACATGGATGCTCCTCAAGGCGGTCGGGAAGGGCACCGACGGTGCGCCGTCCACCCCGAGGACCGCGGCGCTCGAACAGAGGCCCGAGCTGTGCGCGTACGTGGAGCTCGTGAGGTAGGTATCCAGAACGTAGGTATGGCCCGCGACGAGCGTCGTCTTCAGGTCGAGGTAGACCACTTTGGTGGCATTGCCGGGGTTGCCACGTCCCGCCAGAACCCCGTGGAGCACCACTTTCGTGATCGTCGTGTTGCGTTCCTCGACCAGACGCGACGGGGCGTTCGTCACGTCGTCGAGGACCAGCGATGCCCTGAGCTCGTAGGCTCCGGTGACTCCGGCCCGCCCGTTTCCGCACGTGGAGGAGACATAGTAGTTCCAAGAGACGACCCAGGTGGCCCTCACGGTCGTAGGGCTCGTGGAGGCGCAGCGCGCGTTACAGTAGAACGTGAGATTCTGGAGCCCGGCCCAGACCTCGACCCCGCAGTACCCCCCTCCACTCGAACGGGATTGGGTGGACTGATTCTCCGAGCCGTTGGACGGAGTGAATCGAGGCGGGGTGACGATCGTGTCCGTACAGGATCCTCGAGAGGCGGCCGAGAGGGTCCCGTTGAACGCTCGGCTGCCGTGGGTCCCGAAGGGAGCGGTCAGTTTGTAGGGGGGAGAGAAGGAAGCTTGAGCGGCGGACGTTACCGGCGAAAGTACGATGATGACGGCCAGGGCCGAGACGGGGAGCAGGAGCCGGAGGTTCAACGTGCGCCTCACTGCCGCCCCACCGGACTGGCTCGTTTAGCTTTCCCGATTCTTCGCGGTCCGGTCTCGGAGCGGTCGATTCGCGCGACGCAGCGGTACGCGGGGCGAGTCAGGCAAGGATCTCGGGGGTCGCGGGGCCCGGATGGCTCGGGCCGGGGGGCGTTAGAGTCCCATCGCCGAGGTCTACGGTACTATCCCGAACGAAGAGTGGGCTCGGCCGGATTCGAACCGGCGGTCTTCGCTGTGTGAGAGCGACGTCTTAACCGCTGGACTACGAGCCCGCCGACGGCGATGGAGCCGCACCCTTAACGGTCACGGCCAGGGAAATCCGGCCAGCGTCGGAACGAGGAGCGCGGCGAGCAGCGTGAGCGTGAGTCCGGTCACGATCCCGATGGCTCCGGGGCGGTCGCTCCCGAATCGCTGGACGAAGTAGAGCGTCGTGTCCATCGAGGTCGCGCCGCCCACGGCGGCGATCGCCTCGGTACCCCCGACCCTTCCGAGCCCGGGGGCGAGCAGCATCGTGAGGCTCTCCCGAAGGAAGTTCGCGAGGAAGGCGACCAGGCCGAGGGTCGCCCCGAAGCGGGCGGCGACGACCGGGCCCGTGAGAGTGTACCAACCGAATCCGAACGTGACGGTCAGGCCCAGCGACCACGACCATCCCGCGAGCCAGGCGAACACGAGGCCCGCGCACAGCGCGCCCGCGATGGCCCCGAGCACGGGGAGACCGGCGTCGGCGAGGTCGCTCCGGGTCAGACGGATCTCGAACGCTACGAGCGCCACGAGCGCGTCGAGCGTGATCGAGACCGCCGTGGGGGAGACGGCCGGAAGTCGGGGGGCCGAAGCGATGGCGACGAGGAGGATCCCGAGAAGCGCCGGCCCGGTCGCGACCGCCCGGAGCGACAGCGGGGCGGGGGCGCGCGTCGACCGAGCCCGGCGACGATCCAGCAGGAAGGCCGCACCCGCGGTGAACGCGACGACAAGAGCGGCCAGCGCCACCGCCTCCGGGACCGAACCCAGGAGCTCGGTGCCGGCCGTTCGACCCAGCTCGAGTCCGAGCAAGGCGACAAGCAGCCCGATCACGCCGAGGGTCAGGGGCGCGACCCCGCGATGCGGGCCCGGCCAGGCGTACCCCGCGGCGAGACCCGCGAGCAGGGCGCCGTACAGCCAGGGGTCGAGATTCACGGGCCGATAGGCCCCCCCGAATCAGGCGATCCAGCCCTGGACCGCGCCCTGGGAGTGAACCGGTGCGCCGCGACCGAGCCAGAGGGTCTCGTCGCGCCTAGGGCCGAAGCTGAGGTACTCGACCGGTACCCGGGCCTCTCGGCCGATGTACTCGATGAACCGCTTCAAGGCCGGCGGGAGGGCCGCGACCCCCTCCCGGTGGAGGCGGTCCTTGAGCCGCGTGGTGAACTCGGGCCAGCCCGGGACCCGTTCGTAGACCGGCTGGACCTTCGCGAGGTCGTCGGCGTCGGCCGGCGGGAAGTCGGTCGAGGTCGTTCCGTCCGGGAGGACGTACTGGACGCACACCGGAACCTCCTCGAGCCCCCCGAGCACATCGACCTTGGTGAGCGCGAGGCTCGAGAATCCGTTGAGCCGGGACGCGTACCGGAGCAGCACGAGATCGAGCCAACCGCACCGTCGGGGGCGCCCCGTCGTCGCCCCGCGCTCGTTGCCGGCGCGGCGCAGGAACTCGCCCATCTCGCCCTCGGCCTCCGTGGGATACGGCCCCCCACCGACCCGCGTCGAGTAGGCCTTCACGACCCCCACGACCTCGTCGAGCTCGGGGG
>JASHVI010000091.1 GCA_030039525.1 Thermoplasmata archaeon | reverse complement strand
TCCTGGGAGCACCTCCGGCCCTCGATGGTCCGTCCCGCGCTCCACGGGAGCCTCGAACGGCTCGGGCTTCCCAAGGTCGACCTCTACCTCCTGCACGCCCCCGACCCCCGCGTTCCCGTCCGGGACACGATGGGGGCGCTTGCCGAGCTCTATCGGGAGGGACGTCTCGGCGCCGTCGGGGTCTCCAACTTCTCGGCGGCCGAGATGGAGGAGGCGCGGCGGGCGGCCGGCGAGATGCCCCTCGTGGCGAACCAGATCCGCTTCAACCTGCTCGAGCGGGACGAGGGGGAGGCGCTCGCCGGCCCGTGCCGGGAGACCGGGATCCTGCTCGAGGCGTACACGCCGCTCGCCCGCGGTCTCCTCGCCGGGAGATACCTCGACGCCGAGCGGCCCGACGCCCACGTCCGCTCCTTCGCCCGGGACCTCTTCGCCCAGGACCGCTTCCCCGAGCTCCGCGAGCGGGCCCGGGCGCTCCACGAGCTCGCCGAGGGCGCTGGGGTCCCGATGGCCTCCATCGCCCTGCACGCCCTCGCCCGCCGGGGCGTCGCCCCGGTCTTCGGAGCCAGCCGCCCCGAGCAGGTCGATTCGACCCTCGCCGCCTGGGCCGTCCGACCCCCGGAGGAACTGCTCGAGCGGGCGGAGGCGATCGCCCGGGGGGACGGTGCTTAGGCTCGTCGCCTTCGACATGGACGGCACCCTCGTCGACGCCGAGAGCTCCTGGGCGGAGGTCCACGCCTTCTTCGGCGACCGCAACGACGAGGGGCTTCGGGCCTTCGAGGCGGGCCGGATCGACGACGCGGAGTTCCTCCGGACCGACGTCCGGATCTGGCACAAGCACCGGCCGAACCTCACCCGGGGCGAGCTGGTCTCGATCCTCGATAGGGTCCCGCTCATGCCGGGGGCCCACGAGCTCCTGGGGGCGCTCCGCCAGCGGGGCCTCCGGACCGCGATCGTGAGCGGCGGCATCGACCTCCTCGCCGAGCGGATCGGCCGGGAGCTGCGGATCGACCGGGTCCTCGCCAACGGCTTCGAGGTCGACGCGACCGGGCGCATCACCGGCGACGGGATCATCCGGGTGCCGATCTACCAGAAGGAGCGGGTCCTGGCCGATCTGCAGTCGGAGTGGGGGATCCCGCCCGCCGAGACCGCCGCGGTCGGGAACTCGGAGATCGATCTCGGCCTCTTCCGACGGTCGCGGATCGGGATCGCCTTCCGGCCGGAGGACGACAAGGTCCGGGCCGGGGCGACGCACGTCGTGGAGGGCAGCGACCTCCGTCAGGTGCTCCCGCTGCTCCTCGACGCGGCCCCCTAACGGTTTAACCCCCGCCCGCGTCTTCGACCGACCTATGGAGAGCTACGACGCCCTCTTGACGCGGGCGAAGTCGCTGCTGCCGCCGGTGCAGGTCGGCGGGGAGCGGCTGCAGGTCCCCGAGCCCGACGTCATGGGCGACGGGAAGAACACCGTCATCCGCAACCTCCAGGAGATCGCCTCCGTCCTCCGGAGGGAGCCGGCCCACCTGATCGGCTACCTGGCCCGCGAGCTCGGCTGCCCCGGGGTGCTCGACCTCCCGCGGGGGGTCCTCAAGTCCCGGCTCTCCAAGGAGCAGATCGCCCAGCGGATCCGCGACTACACCGAGAAGTACGTGATCTGCTCGGAGTGCAAGCGCCCCGACACCCACCTCAACAAGGACGGCCGCCTCACGCTGCTCATCTGCGAGGCCTGCGGCGCGCAGCGGCCGGTCACGGTCCGGCGCGTCATCGAGCCGGAGCGTCCGAAGGCGCCGGTCGTGGTCGGGGAGGTCTACCGGCTGACGATCGAGGACCTCGGGCGCCGCGGCGACGGCGTCGCGAAGAAGGAGGGATTCGTCATCTTCGTCACGGGCGCGACCACCCGCGGGGCCACGATCAACGCGAAGATCACCAAGGTCCTCGGCAACAACGCGTACGCGGTGATCCAGCCGTAGGGCGCGATGCGGGGGCTGAGGGCCTTCGGTCTCGTCGGGCTCTACATCGGGGCCCAGCTCGTCGCCCTGCTCCTCGCCTTCCCGTTCCTCTCGGCGGGCTTGAGCTCGACCTCCAACCCGAACAGCCCGACCGACCCGCTCTTCATCATCGTCATCATCGTCGGCGCCCCGCTCCTCCTGCTCTGGCTCATCCGGTTCCGGGGGGCCATGGCGACCCTGCGGGCCGTCCTACTGCTCGCCATCGCCGGCAGCCTCGACGTGACCGTCACGGCCGCCGCCAGCGTCCTCCTCCCGGTCACCGGGTACCTCCCGCCCTACGGGGCGGGGATCGCGCTCTCCTACGCTGTGCCGATCGGATCCATCGTCGCCGTCGCGGCCTTCGTCGCGCTCCTCATGGAGCCGCAGTGGTACATCGTCGACGGGGTCGGGTTCGTCGCCGGGGGCGCGCTCTGCGCGCTCCTCGGGATCTCCTTCGGCATCCTGCCCTGCTTCATCCTGCTGATCGCCCTCGCGATCTACGACTTCATCGCAGTCTACCGGACGAAGCACATGATCCGGCTCGCCGACGTGGTGACCGACATGAAGCTCCCGATCCTGATGGTGATGCCGGACCGCGCGGGCTTCGACTACACGAGCGCCCCGTCGCTGAACGCCCAGCGCGCCCAGCCGGTCGAGGAGCGCGAGGCGCTCTACATGGGGCTCGGGGACGTCGTGATCCCCGGGACCCTCGTCGTCTCGGCCTTCGTCTGGCTCCCCGAGCGGATGACGGCGCTCGGCGTCGGGACCAACCTCCTCATGGCCCTCGCGACGATGGCCGGCTCGCTCGTCGGCTACGCGGTCCTCATGCGCGAGGTGGCGAAGGGGAACCCGCAGGCCGGGCTGCCGCTCCTCAACGGCGGCGCCCTCGTCGGCTACGTCCTCGCGTACCTCGCGATCTTCCACTCCGGGAACCTCGGCCTCTCGCTGAACTTCTGACGGGGAGCCGAAGGGGATGCCGCGTCGGGTCGAGGACTTCACGGTCGGCGACGCGCCCAGCCTCGACGCGCTCGCCCGCCGATTGGCCGCCGGCGGAGGGTTCAGCGCGAAGGGGGTCGCGGAGGGCGTCGAGCTCCTCGCGGGCATCCTCGGCGACCCCGAGATGACCACCTTCCTCTCGTTCCCGGCGGCCCCGATGGCGACGGGACTCCGGGGGGTGCTGACGGAGCTGGTGCGGGACGGCCTCGTGGAGGCCGTCATCACCACCTGCGGGACCCTCGACCACGATGTCGCCCGCGCCTACCGGCCGTACCTCCACGGGGAATGGGACCTCGACGACGCCGCGCTCCACCGCCGGCACCTCTACCGCCTCGGGAACGTCGTGATCCCGGAGGCGAACTACGGTCCGGTGGTGGAACGGACCGTCCAGCGCCTGCTCGACCGGCTCTGGGCCCGGGGCGTGCGACGGATCTCCTCGCGCGACCTCGGCTGGGCGCTCGGGGAGGCCCTCGGCCCGAAGCGCGGGGCGGGCAGCCTATTGCGGGCGGCGTACGAGCGGAAGGTGCCGGTCTTCGTCCCGGGGATCCTCGACGGCGCGGTCGGCTCGCAGCTCTGGCTCTTCTGGCAGCGCCACAAGGAGCTCCAGCTCGACCTCTTCTCGGACGAGCAGGCGATCTCCGACCTCGTCTTCGAGGCGAAGCGCTCCGGGGCCGTCATGATCGGCGGGGGGATCTCCAAGCACCACACCATCTGGTGGAACCAGTTCCGCGGCGGCCTGGACGCGGCGCTCTACCTCACCACGGCCGTCGAGTGGGACGGGAGCCTCTCCGGGGCCCGGACCCGGGAGGCGGTCTCCTGGGGGAAGGTGAAGCCGACCGCCCGGCACCAGACCGTCGAAGGGGACGCGACGGTGCTCCTGCCCCTGATGGTGGGCGCGGCCCGGGAGCGGCTACGCACAGGCCATCCCCGCCGTGAGGGCGGAAGAACTCGGCGGCCGCCGGGAACCCTTAAGTGACGGGCGTCGCGTCGGCCGCGACGTCTACGGGCCCGTAGCTCAGTCGGCAGAGCAGGCGGCTCTTAACCGCAAGGTCAGGGGTTCGAATCCCCTCGGGCCCGAGGACGAGTACGATAGGGCTGGAGCCCCCTAGTCTTCGGGGCGGCTGAGCGTCGCCGTCGCTCCGCGAGGCAGCCCCTCGTCGCCTACCCGATCCAGCGCGTTTCCGTGAGCCCCTCGAAGTGTGGATCCCCGGTCAAGAGTTGAGAATGGACCCCTCGGGCCGAGGCGAGGATGAGCCCATCGGCCAGCCCGGCGGGCCGGAGCCCGCGTAACGTCGCGCGTTCCCGAAGCTCTTCCGTCACGCTCGCGGCGATCGAGACCAGCTTCGGGGTGATGGGGACGACGGCGGATGCTTCGCACATCGCCTTCAGCTCTCCTTCGATCCGGGATCCCGGTAACCCATCCCGTCGGCACCGATGGGCCACTTCCGCCAGGACGATCGCGGGGGTGAAGCATGCGTCCGAGCCTTCGACCTGGCCTTTCGCCACGCTCCCGAGTGAGGTTCCCCGGATGATCTCGATCCAGGCGAAGGAGTCAAGGGTGAGCCGCAAGGCGATCCTCGTCCGCGAATTTCGCGACCACATCCTTCCCGCTCGCAAACATGCGGTCGAGGGCGCGAGCCCGGCGTTCTCTCACGAGCTTGCGGATGGTCTCGTCCGCGCCTCGGGTGTGGACCGGCTCCTTCAAGCGTCCCAGCTCGGCCAGCGTCTCCCGGGAGACCCGTACCGACGACTCCGGAGCGGACACCGTGAGAGCGGCATGCGTGCATGCACCTTAGCTAGCTCGGCTCCGGGGAAAGGTGTCCGTCCTCCGTCCTGGTTCCAAGGGCGATTCGGTCGAGCCCCGAGAGGAGGGAAACCTACCCGTTCGGGCCCCCTGGGGCTCGAACCCCGCCGTAACCGCTCCGATGGGCGGAGCCCGGGACGGAGCTGGATCAGGACCAGACCACTCGGAGCCGCGCGACTCCCTTCAGCTCAGGGTCGTTGGATACGAGAGGAACGCTTCGGGAAAGCGCGTCGGAGGCGATCATGCGATCGTGCAACTCCGGCACGGGCAGGCCGAGGAACACCGACCATCCACCCGATCCGAGCGACGAGAGACGAATGTAACCGCCAGCGCGCACCTGGTCGAGGACCTCGTCCACCGCCGCCCGAGGGTTCTCGATTCCGAGCTTCCCCCGAAGCGCCAGATAGGCGAACTCTCCCATCGCAACCTCCGGGAGGAAGAGCGTCCCCCGGCCCTGCTCCGCCGAGCGAAAGATCTCGGCCGCACGCTTCGGGAGGGAGTCGTCGAGGTGATGGATCAAGGCGACCGTGTCGATCACGGCTTCCATCAGATCCTCCACTCCGCCCGGAGGGATCGAATCTCCGCCTCGGCGCGGCCGGTATCGATCTTCCCTCGCAGGAGCCCCCGCAGGCTCTTACGGCCGTGACGGACCAGGACTCCATCGCTCGTCTCGAGGATCAGAACCAATGCGCCCTCGCGAAGATTGTGCTTTTCGCGCAGTGCCTTGGGGAGGGTGATCTGGCCCTTCGAACTGACCGTCGCCGTGGTCGCCATCGACTAGAGTATCCTCTTGAAGTAAATAGTCTTTACTCGTAGTAAAGCGACCGTCGTCGACCGACCGCGGGTCGTTTGAGTCCCCGGGGGGGTTTAGGACTCCCGTCGCGGGCGAGGCGCGGGGCTCGTTCGTGCCAGAGTTCGAATTCCCTCGGGCCCGTGGATCCCTCGGGGAGGTGGAGGGGTCCGCGCTCGGGGCGCCTCAGCTTCCGCGAGCGGGTTCGCCCGAGGTGGCGTCGGTGGACCCCGGGGACGACGGATGGGGAGGCCGCTTCGGTCCGCGCGCGGAGGCCCTCCGATTGGAAATCGCGGGGGCGCGGGCGGCCGGCCAGCTCACGCGAAGGATCCGATCCCGGTGGAGCTCGTCCTGGAGCGCGAGCACTCGGGCCGTGAATAGGTCCTCGCGCGCGACCAGGCCGATGACCCGTCCGGGGTCGTCCGGGTCGATCACCGGTAGGCTCTCCACGTCGCCCTCCGCCAACGCCGCGGCGGCCACCCGGAGCGGGTGGTCCGGAGCCACGGCGCCGGAGAGGCCGCCGGAGAGCGTCGACACCGGCCGCTCCGGGTCGCCTCCCCCCTGGAGATATCCGACGATCTGCGCCCGGCTCACGAATCCCACGGTGCGACCGCCGTCGGCGATCAATGGATAGGCGACGAAGCGGCTCTCCGAGGTGGGCGTGAGGCGAGCCACTTCGCCGATCGGCAGGTCGGCCTCGGCGAGCACGATCTCGGTGTGCATGACGGCGCGGACCGGGAGGACCTCGAGCGGGTCGACGGCGTACTCCCGCGCGACGTGGACGCGTCGGCGGGAGATCTTCTCGGTGAGGATCGACCGGCGCATGCTGAAGACCGTCAGACCGAAGGCCGCGAGGCTCGCGACGAACAGCGGGACCAGCACGGCCCAGTCGTTCGTGAGCTCCAGGGCGAAGAGGACGCCGGTGAACGGGACGCGCATCGTTCCGCCGAGGATCGCGCCGAGACCGATCAGCGCCCACAGCGCGGGCGACCCCGCCGGCAGTCGGCTCCCGATGAGGAATCCGGCGGAGGCCCCGACCATCAGGAGCGGCGCGAGGACGCCTCCGGAGGTCCCCGACCCGAGCGAGGCGGACCAGACGACGGCCTTCGTGGCGAGGAGGAGCGCGACGGCGGCGAGGCCGAGCCCGCCGACGAGCACCAGATCGATCGTGCCGTACCCGACCCCGAGCACGCGCGGGTCGATCACCCCCCCGACCCCGATCAGGATCCCGCCGATCGCGGGCCACCACATCCAGTGGATCGGGAGCCGCCGATAGAGGTCTTCGAACGCGTACACCGACCAGGTCAGTACCGTCGCGAGCGCCCCCACGACGAGCCCGAGCAGCGCGGCCTGGAGGAGGATCGACGCGTCGACCGGGAGCCCCCCCACGAGCGGGAAGATCGGGCCGGCACCCAGGATCGGCCAACGCACGACCGTCGCCACCACGGTCGCGACGCCCACGGGGATCAGGCTACGGGGTCGCCACTCGAAGAGGAGGAGCTCGACGGCGATCAGGACCGCCGCGACCGGGGTGTTGAAGGTCGCGGCCATGCCCGCGGCGGCGCCCGCGACGAGGAGCGTCTTGCGCTCGGCGGCGGAGACCGACAGGCCTTGCCCGAGGACCGAACCGAGGGAGCCCCCGGTCATGATGATCGGGCCCTCGGCCCCGAACGGGCCGCCGGTGCCGATCGAGATGGCCGCCGAGACGGGTTTGAGCACGGTCACCCGGGGCGATATTCGGCTCCGGTGGACGAGGACCGACTCGAGCGCCTCGGGGATGCCGTGCCCCCGGATCCGATCGCTCCCGTAGCGGGCCATGAGCCCGACCACGAGCCCTCCCGCCACCGGGATCGCGATGGCGGCGAGCCCGAGCCCGTTGCCCGCGGGCGACGCGAAGGAGACGCTCAGGCGGCCGTAGTAGAACAGGTTCGTGAAGAACCCGATGAGCCCGAGCAGGGCCGCCGCCGCCAGCGCGGCGGCCACGCCGATGGGGACGGACCAGGCGGAGAGGAAGAGCGTGCGCCGGTCGACGGTGGTGAAGTCTCCGAGCTCCTCGAAGGGGGTCGGCCGTGCGACCGCCGGCGCCGACCGGTCGACCGAGAAAGCGGGCGGAGACCGCGGAGTGGGGGGGTCCGGCGTCGGAGAACCGCCGGACGATGGCTCCGCGGGTGAATCCACACGCCTCCGCACCGTCGGCGGTCCGAGGGCCGCCGCCCCGGTGCTTCCGGCGTGGCTCAAGTGTCCGGCCGACTTGGCCGCGTCGTCTAGAGGTTTCGACGCCGCGATGCTACCGTCCGACGGGCCGATAGGCCGCCCACGCTGGCGGGGTCGCCCGGCCGTCTCCCGGCGGCGCTCGCGGAAAGCTCGCGGAGCCGCGGTCCGGCGTCGGGACCCAGGCTCGGATCACCGGGAGAGGATCCCACTCCTCGCGGGCATCGTGCCGCACGAGGAGATCGTCCGATGCCGGCTGACGATCCAGCTTCCCGCGGGCATGTGGCTGCGAAGGCTATCGGAGCGACATCCGGATCTGGAGATCGAGGTGCGGGATCGACTCGAGCTCTCGAGGAATCGAACCCTGTTCGAGGTCCGGCTGCTCACCCGACGAGACCTCGCGTTGGAGGTGCGCGACCTCCCCGGCGTAGAATCGGTCGAACGCCATGGCTCGGAACGGGATGCCGAGCGGCTCCGGGTCTTCGCGCGCGGGCCGACGTTGGTTCCGCTTCATCGGAGGGTCGGGGTCGTGCGCGAGTTGCCGTTCCGGGTGAAGCGGGGGGTGGCGTCGTGGACCGTCGAGGGACCCCGCCCGAGGGTGGCGGCGCTCCTCACCGCACTGGCCCGGCGCCGGCTCAACATGAAGGTGCGGTCGCTCCGCCCCGGCGGCACCTTGACCCCGTCGGCCCTTCTCACGGCGCGACAAGACGAGTTGTTCCGCCGCGCGGTGCGCTCAGGGTACTATGAGGTCCCTCGGCGGATCTCCCTCTCCCAATTGGCCCGAAGGGCCGGTGTCGCCGTCTCCACGCTGTCGGTGACCCTGGCGATCGCCGAGAGGAAGCTGCTCACCGGCCGGTGATTGGAGGGGCCGCGGCCGGTCTACCGGGGATTCCGGTTCCGGCGCATCTGGAGGGAGGTTGCGACGACCGCAACGCCGGAGGCCGCAGCGCCCCCGCTGGCCACCAGTGCGGTCAGAGCCACCGGCAATTCCAGGGTTCCAGGGATCAGGGGGTTCGCGTAGCTGGTGTGGACCAGGATCGGGGCGCTCGCCGAGGAGTTCGTACCGGCTTGGTCCTCGAAGATGCCGTACCCCGGCGACTGGGTAGCAGTGAACACGAGGGTTCCGCGGGTCCCGGTCTGGCAGTAGAACGGGCCGGGCCCCATGCTGGCAGTTCCGGGGGGAGGCTCGAGCGCGGGGCAGGAGAAGTTCGCCGCACCGGATACTCGACAGTCGCTGACCAGGACCACTTCCGCGCTCTGCCCGATCGCGACGCTCACCG
>JASHVI010000090.1 GCA_030039525.1 Thermoplasmata archaeon | reverse complement strand
CTGGACGTCGGCGGGGAGCTGCTCGCCGAGGGGGAGCTTCGTTTCGAGAGCGCGGCCGCGGGCGGCCGGCTCGAGGCCCGGGGCCGGCTGGTCGGCGGGCAGGTGAAGGTCGGCGGCCACCTCGAGGCGAAGGAGGTCGAGTTCCGCCGGCTCGGCGTCGGAGGATCGGCGAACGTGGCCGGCGGGTCGATCTCCGAATCGATCCATGTGGGAGGGGCCTTCGCGAGCGACGGGGCGCTCCGATTCGGCGAGATTTCCGTCGGGGGCCGCGTCGCCCTCGGGCCCGGCTCGGCCGGTGGCCGGATCTCGGTGGGCGGCTCCGTCGTGGCGACCGGACCGCTCCAGTTCGAACGGGCCGACATCGGGGGGCTCCTCGAGATCCGCGGCGCGGCGAAGGGTACCGAGGTGAGCGTCGGCGGTTCGCTCGAGGTCGTCGGGCCCCTCGCGCTCGAGCGGGGCCTCTCGGTCGGAGGCCGGGCCCGGATCGACGGGCGGCTGACCTGCGATCGGGCCGCGGTCGGGGGAGAGCTCGAGGTCGAGTCGGCCGTCGTCGCCCAGGAGGTCTCCGTGGAGGGCTCGCTCCGCTCGCGCTCCGGCGTCCGGGCCGCCCGGATCGAGCTCGGGAGGCGGTGCCGCGTGATCGGCCCCCTCGTGGGGGGCCTGGTGCGGCTCGGGGCCGGCGCCACCGCCGAGGGGATCTTCGGGGCCGACGTCCGGCTCGGCTCGGGGGCGCGGGCGGAGGGGATCGTCGCGGAGCGGGTCGAGCTCGCCTCCCGGGCCACCGCCCGATCGATCCTCTACCGGACCGAGCTGCGCCTCGAGGCCTCGGCGCGGGTCGCCGAGGCGCCGCGGCGGGCCGACACGCTCCCGCCCTTCCCCCTCTGAGGATCGGCCGGCCCGGGGGTCACGGAGGGGAGGAGTGACGCGGCGCCGGGAGCCCACCGACCTCTGCGCCACGATCCTCGAGGTCGTCCGGACGTACGAGGGGGAGGCCCGGGTCACCCGGATCTCCTACGGGGCCGGCATGCCGGTCGACCGTCTGAAGCCGCTCCTCGCGCGGCTGATCGCCGCAGGGCTGTTGAGGGCCCGCGCCGACGAGGACCGGACCTGCTACGAGATCACGCCCCGCGGCCACGAGTTCCTCACCGTCTACTGGAAGCTGAAGGGATTCACGGAGTCCCTGGACCCCGGCCGCCGGAGGCCGCCGGGGTTCGACGGGTAGCCCGGGCTCGCGGATCAGTAGCGGGGCACGGTCGGGTCGACGGTCTTGGCCCAGGCGTCGATGCCGCCCTCCAGGTTCGCGACCTTCGCGTAGCCCCGCGTCTCGAGGAAGCCGGCGATCATCTCCGAGCGGCCGCCGTGGTGGCAGTACACGACGATCCGCGACCCGCGGGGGATCTCGGCGAGGCGCGTCGGCACCTGCTGCATCGGGATGTGCACCGACGGCTCGATGCGGGCCGTCTCGCGCTCGTCGTCCTCCCGGACGTCGAGCAGGAAGAGGCCGGGCTCCCCGGCGCGAAGAGACTTCTCGAGCTCGACCGGTGAGAGCGAGTCCACCACGGGGCCGGCGAGGCCCGGGGGCGCGGATACAGTTTGCGGCCCGCCGGGGAACCGGTGCGTCGGCTATATCGGCGGGCCGGCTCGGAGGGGCCGGTGGGGCCCACGAAGGCGAAGGATCCCGTCTGCGGGATGTCGGTCGAGACCGAGGGAGCGCGGATCTTCGGCACGTACGACGGCGAGACCGTCTACTTCTGCTGCGAGGCCTGCCGACGCACCTACGAGGGTCGGCGGGCCCGCCGCTGAACCGGCCCGGCGCCGTCGACCGTCGAACCCCCCGGCACGATCGGGGCCGTGGCGACCGACCCCGTCTGCGGGATGTACGTCGACGAGCGGAGCGCCGAGCTCCGTCTCGTCCGGGAGAATCGTACCTACTACTTCTGCGCCGAGCGCTGCCTCGCCGAGTTCGCGCAGCCGGAGCGCGAGCTCTCGAGGCTCCGCCGGCGCCTCGCGTGGGCGGCCCCTCTCGCCACGGTGGTGGTCGGGCTCACGTACGCGCGGCCCTTCGCCGGCTGGCCTTGGGCCGCGCTCGGGCTCGCGGCGATCGTCCAGGCGTACCCGGGGGCGCCGTTCTACCGCGGGCTCTGGGACGCGGCGCGCGCCCGGCGCTGGAACATGGACGTGCTGATCGCCGTCGGCACCTCGGCCGCGTTCGGCTACAGCGCCGTCGCCGTGCTCCTGCCCGGGCGCCTTCCGGCGGAGTACTTCTTCGACGCCTCGGCCCTGATCGTGACCCTGCTCCTCGCCGGGAGCTACCTCGAGCACCTGACCCGGGAGCGTTCCCGGGGGGCACTGCGCGGACTCGCCGAGATGCTCCCGACGACCGCGTGGCGCCTGGCCGAGGGGGAGGAGCAGGAGGTGCCGGTCGAGGAGCTCCGGGCCGGCGACCGGATCCGGGTGCGGCCCGGCGCGAGGATCCCCGCCGACGGAACGGTCCTCGAGGGGAGATCGAGCGTCGACGAGGCCCTGCTGAACGGCGAGGCGGCCCCGGTCGCGAAGGGACCGGGGGACCCGGTCACCGCCGGGGCCCGGAACGGGGACGGGCCGCTCCTCCTCCGGGCCGACCGGGTGGGCCCCGATACCTTCCTCTCCGGCGTGGCGCGGCTCGTCACCGAGGCCGAGACGAGCCGGGTGCCCCTCCAGCGCCTCGCCGACCGGATCGCGGCGGGGTTCGTCCCCGCCGTCCTCGTGCTCGCCGGGGTCGCGGCGGCCGCGTGGCTGGCCGAGGGGCAGGGGATCCCGGTCGCCGTGCTGGTCTTCGTGGCGGTGGTGATCACCGCCTGCCCGTGCGCCTTCGGGCTCGCGACGCCCGCGGCGATCGTGGTCGGGACCGGACGGGCCGCCGAGGAGGGGGTGCTCTTCTCCGGGCGCGACTCCCTGGAGCGAGCGAGCGAGGTCGACGTGGTGGTGCTCGACAAGACCGGCACGCTCACCGCGGGCCGCCCTCGACTCTCCGCCGTGCGGCCCGCCGTCGGGGTCACGGAGGAGGAGCTCCTCGGGCTCGCGGCCGGTCTCGAGCGGGGCTCCGAGCACCCCCTCGCTCGGGCCGTCCTCGAGGGGGCCCGGGCGCGCGCGGTTCCCCCTCGGTCGGTCGAGGAGCTCCGGACGGAGCCGGGCGTCGGGGTCAACGGCCGGATCGGATCGGTCGAGGTGAGCGTCCGTCGTGGTCCCGGGGACCCGGCGAGCGCCGGCGTGCCGGCCGGGCTCCGGGCCGAGGCCGAACGGCTCGACCGCGAGGGCGAGAGCTGGTCGATGGTCGTGCGGGAGGGCCGACCGATCGGCCTCCTCGGGTTCGGCGACCCGGTCGCCGAGGGGGCGCCGGAGGCGATCGCGGCGCTCCGGGAGGACGGGATCCGCGTCCTCGTGGCGAGCGGCGACCGACCCACGGCCGTCGAGCGGGTCGCGGGGCCGCTGGGACTCCGGGAGCTCCACGCGGGGTGCGCCCCCTCGGAGAAGGTCGCGCTGGTCCGGCGGCTGCAGTCCGAGGGGCACCGGGTCGCCTTCGTCGGCGACGGGATCAACGACGCGCCCGCGCTCGCGTCGGCCGACCTCGGCATCGCGATCGGGGCCGGGACCGAGGTCGCCCGCGAGTCGGCCGGCGTGGTGCTCGTGCGCGACGACCTTCGGGGGGCGGCCCTCGCGCTCCGGGTCGGACGCCGCACGGTCCGCAAAGTCCGAGGCAACCTCACGTGGGCGGTCGGCTACAACGCCGTCCTGCTGCCGGTCTCGATGGGCGCGCTCGTCCCCTGGCTCGGCGTCGGAACCTTCGCGCTCCTCCCCATCGCCGGCGCGATCGCCATGGCCCTGTCGTCGACCTCG
>JASHVI010000089.1 GCA_030039525.1 Thermoplasmata archaeon | reverse complement strand
CATGCACATCCTCGTCGTCCTCACCGACATGACGAACTACTGCGAGGCGCTCCGCGAGATCGCCTCCGCCCGGGAGGAGGTCCCGGGCCGGCGCGGCTACCCCGGCTACCTCTACACCGACCTCGCGACGCTCTACGAGCGCGCGGGGAAGATCCACGGCCGCAAGGGCTCGATCACCCAGCTCCCGATCCTCACGATGCCCGCCGACGACATCACCCACCCGATCCCGGACCTCACCGGCTACATCACCGAGGGGCAGATCGTCGCCTCGCGGGAGCTGCAGCGCAAGGGGGTCTACCCGCCGATCGACGTGCTCACGAGCCTCTCGAGGCTGATGAACCAGGGGATCGGCAAGGGGCGGACCCGGGAGGACCACCGGGGCCTCGCCGACCAGCTCTACGCCTCCTACGCGACGGGGAAGGACCAGCGGGCCCTCTCCGCGATCGTCGGCGAGGAGGCGCTCAGCGCCACCGACCGGATCTACCTGAAGGTCGCCGAGCGGTTCGAGACCGAGTTCGTCGGGCAGCGCCCCGACGAGGACCGGTCGATCGACGAGAGCCTCGCGATCGGCTGGGACCTCCTCTCCGAGCTCCCCGAGGCGGAGCTGAAGCGCATCAAGCCGGAGTTCATCGCGAAGTACCGCGGGGCGGGCGGCCCGAAGGCCGCCTAGGGGCCGCTCCGTTCGATGGCGCAGGAGAACGTCCGGCCGACGCGCCTCGAGCTCCTCCGGACGCGGCGACGGATCGTCCTCGCCCGCAAGGGCCTGAAGCTGCTCAAGCTCAAGCGCTCCGCGCTCATCGCCGAGTTCTTCAGCCTCTCGAAGCAGGCGCTCGCGCTGCGCGGGGACCTGCAGAAGAAGATCGCCCGGGGCTACGCCTCGATCCGCATGGCGGAGTCGATGGAGGGGGCGACCCGCCTCGAGAACGTCTCGATGCTGCTCCCGGCGGTGAAGCCCGTCGTGATCTCCTCGAAGAACGTGATGGGCGTGAAGACCCCGACCGTCGACGCCGGGAGGTTCCAGCCGGTCCCGGAGGTCTCGCTCCTCGACCAGCCGACCCCGATCTACGAGTCGGTCCGGGAGTTCCAGGCGATCTACCGCGTCGTCCTCGACATCGCCGAGAAGGAGACGGCGCTCCGGCGCCTCCTCTACGAGATCGAGAAGACGAAGCGACGGGCGAGCGCGATCGAGAACGTGCTGATCCCGCGGCTCCAGCAGACCGTCCGGATGATCAAGTTCCGGTTCGACGAATTGGAGCGCGACGCCTTCTCGATGCTGAAGACGGTGAAGCGCAAGATGGAGGCGGAGCAGGAGGCCGCCCTCGCGAATGCCTGAGACCTCGCCGCCGTTGTTCACCCCGACGCAGCGCCGCTTCCTGCGCTGGCAGTGGGGGATCGTGCTCCTCCGGTGGAGCGCCGTCTTCGCCCTGATCCTCGCCTTCGTCGCCTTCGGGGTGGTGCGCCCATGAGCGGGCACGAGGCCCCGCCCGCCAACGGCGGCGCGAACGTCGAGTCGCTGAAGCGGGTCCGCCAGATCGAGCTCGAGGCCGCGGCGAAGCTCGCCCAGCTGAAGGCCAGCGGCGACGCGGCCCTGAAGCAGCTGGGGGACGAGGCCGCCGCCGCCGTCCACCAGGCCCGCACCGAGGCGGAGGCCTGGCGGACCGGCTTCCTCGCGAAGGCCCGGGCCGCCGCCGAGGCGGAGGCCGCCGGGCTCCTCGCGGAGGGCGGCAAGGCCGCGCGGGAGATCGAGGAGAGGACGACGCAGAGCGTCGCCGCCAAGCGCGACGCGGTCCTCAAGACGGTCCTCGGCGCCTTCCGGGACGCCTAGGAGGGCCCGTGCCGTTCCTCCGCCCGCTCCCGATGGCCAAGGTCGGCCTCGTCGGGCTCCAGGAGGACCAGGAGCTCCTCGTCGGGGTCCTCCACGACCTCGGGGTCATCCAGCTCGAGCCGCTCGGCAAGGAGGCGCTCGAGCAGATCGGCGCGGGCCACGCCGCGACCGAGCAGCGGCCGGTCTCCGACCAGCTGCTGAGGATCCGGGGGCTGCGGGCCGCGCTGCCGAGGCGCCCCGCCGGCCCCCCGAAGACCTACCACAGCCTCCCGGAGGTCCTCGAGGCGGCCCGGGCCGTCCCGATCGACGGCGAGGTCGGCGCGCTGAAGCGGGAGGAGGACGGGCTCCTCACCGACCGGGCCGCCGCCGTCGAGACGCTCGGCCTCCTCGATCGCTTCCCGTTCTACCGGGAGCGGTTCGAGTACCTGCGGAGCCAGAGCCTGCTCGCCTTCTTCGGGTCGGCGAAGCCCTCGGCGTTCGCCCGGGCGGAGCCGCTGATCCGGGCCGCGACCGACGCGAGCCACCTCACGGTCGTTCCCGGCGGGGAGGAGGTCCTCTTCCTCCTCGCGGTGCCGAGGGACCGGGCCGAGGCGATCGGACGGATCGCGCAGCAGAACGGCGTGAAGCTCGTCGCGGCCCCCGCCCTCACCGGGACCGCGGAGGAGGAGCGGCCGCGCCTCGAGGGGGAGCGGGCCCGGATCGACCAGCGGCTCGCCGAGATCCGCGCTCGCCTCGCGGAGATCTCGCGCGACTGGTACGTGCCGCTCGCGGGCCTCGAGGAGGCCCTCGCCATCGAGAACCGGAAGCTCGAGGCGTACCCGAGGATGGGGGCCGGGGACCGGACCTTCGCCCTGGAGGGCTGGATCAAGGCCCGGGACCGTCCGAAGGTCGCCGAGCACGTCGAGGCGGTCGTGCGGGGCCGGGCCCACGTCTACGACATCGCGACCACCGAGGAGCCGCCGACGGTCATGGAGAACCCGCGCGGCGTCCGGTGGTTCGAGTTCTTCATCCGGTTCTACTCGCTCCCGCAGTCGAGCGAGTGGGACCCGACCTGGACCTTCGCCATCGTCTTCCCGATCCTCTTCGGCGTCATGGTCGGCGACGTCGGCTACGGCGCGGTGATCCTCGGGTTCTGCCTCTGGATGATCGCCGGGTTCCCCGGGCGCGAGAAGGTCCCGAACGCGCTCAAGGGGTTCCCGAAGATGGTGATGCCGCCGTCCGCGATGCGGGACCTCGCCTACGCCCTCACCCCGGGCTGCCTCATCGCGATCGGCATGGGCGTCCTCGGCAACGAGTACTTCGGCGGGCACCTCAGCTATACGCCGGTCCTCGACCCGCTAAGGAGCACGGGCTCGCTGCTGCTCTTCTCCGGCTACCTCGGCCTCGCGATGGTCGGCTTCGGCTACGCCCTCGCGGCGATCAAGGAGTACTTCCACCACCGGGGCCGCCACGCGATCGCCAAGGCCGGCGCGCTGATCGCCGCCTTCGGCCTCGCCTTCTTCGGCCTCGCGCTGATCCGCAACCAGATCAACCCGGCGCACGCGATCTTCACCGACCTGGAGCTCGCCGGCCTCATCGGCGGCATCGTCGCGATCCTGCTCTCCGTCGGCGTGATGGAGGCGCTCCTCACCTTCATCGAGCTCCTCTCCCACATCCTCTCGTACCTCCGGGTCGTCGGGATCCTCCTCGCGAGCGTCATCCTCGCCCTCGTGATCAACACGATCGGGCTCGGCATGATCCACTCCTCGCTCACGGGGGTCGGGATCCTGTTCATCGTCCTCGGGATCGTCGTGGTCGTCGGCGGCCAGATCTTCACGCTCATCCTCGCCGTCTTCGAGCCGAGCATCCAGGGGATGCGGCTGATGTACGTCGAGCACTTCTCGAAGTTCTTCGAGGGGGGCGGGAAGGCCTTCCGGCCCTTCGGGTCGAGCCGGGTCCACACGGCATCGCCCTACGGCGTCGCCGAGCAGCGGTAGCGCCGGGGGGCGGTCCCGGCGGCGCCCCGGGGCGCTACGCGGCCGGGCCGGCCCGCATCCGCGGGACGACGAGCTGCTCGACGATCGCGTTCGTCGGCACGCCGTACTGGCGGCCGTAGACGATCTTGCGGAGGTCGGTCCGCTCGAGCTCGGCGCGCATCAGGAAGGTGAAGAGGATCGCTCCGGAGAGCGGATAGCTGCGCATCCGGAGAATCTCGCGCATCGCCCGCTCCCTCGTCAGTCCGACCTCGAAGCCGGTGAGCGTCCGCTGGGCCTGGTAGCCCGCGAGCCCCTCCGCGATCGCCGGGAACCTCGGCTGGAAGACCGCCACCATCTCGGCGAGACTGGGGGCGGCGTAGGCGTCGCTCGCCTGGGCCTTCGTGACCGTGCCCCCCTCGAGGAACCGCTCGAGGACCGCCTCCACGGGGACGCCGGAGTCCTTCCCCTTCAGGAGCAGGAGTATGTTCCGGACGTCGAGCTCGGAGTGGACGAACCGCCGCAGGTTCCACTCGTCGCCCTGGAAGTAGAGGATCGACCGCTGCAGCTCGGCGTAGTAGACCTGGTCGAGCGCCTGCAGGAGCGGGAAGATGTCCCGGGTCCGCTCGTACGCCTCGAGCCGGCCCAGGAGGCTCCCGTAGCCGAAGCGGACGAGCTGCTGGACGACGGCCTCGAGCGTCGGCTGCTGGAGGAGCTGGCGGAAGTCGTCGAGCGTCATCGCCCCGGCGAAGAGCCCGGCCGGGATCTCCCGCGACGAGATCAGGAAGCTCTCGGCCTCCCGGACCAGGCGCCCCTGCGCCTTCGCGGAGAGGATGAGGGCGATGTTCTGCACGTCGAACCGGCGGAGGTAGGCGGCGACGGTCGCCTTCCCCGCGAACGGCGTGGCGTCCAGGACGCCCCGGCAGCGCCGGACGAAGAGGCGGTTGATGGCGACCTCGAGCATCTCCTCGCCGCGGTACATCGAGGCGGCGGCGGCGAGGTCCGGCGAGTAGGCGGTCGGCTCGAGCCCCTTCACGAGGTCGGAGAGGTCCTTCGCGCCGGCGAGGCCGAGGAAGGTCTCGCGGCTCAGGAACGCCGCGGAGCGTACCGTCAGCCGGCCCATCGCGCTCGCGTACGGGGAGGACATCGGGCGCCTCCGGCCTACGGGGCGAGGAGCTCGCGCAGGCGGTCCTCGCGGAGCCTCAGGAGCTCGTCGAAGGAGAGGTTGAGCCGCCGCTCGCCGTCGGAGGTCTCGGCGATGAGCCCGCCGAGGATCGGCGCCTCCCGGTCGTCGAAGTTCTTCCCCGCGACCGACTTCAGCGCCGCGGCGTCCTCGGCGCGGCCGTAGACGCGGATCGACTTCCCGAGCACGTCGACCGCGCTCGCGTACATCCGCTTCAGCACCTTCGGGTACTCCGAGCCCTCGGTGTACTCCTTCAGGAGGTCCCGGGACTGGTCGAGGGCGTCGCCCATCCGGCGCTCCCGGGCCTCGTAGGCGAGCTTGCGGGCGGCGAGCCGCGCCGCCGCGATCCGCTGGGTGCGCTCCCGCACCGCCTCGCGCTCGCCGGCGCGCCGCGCCTCCTCCTGGATCGACTGGAGCTCCCGGTCCCGGTCCGCGGCGATCCGCCGCTTCTCCGCGGCCTGGCGGTCCCCCTCCGCCTTGAGGTCGGCCTCCGCCCGCCGCCGAATCTCGTCGATCAGGCGGTCGAGCGTCATGGCCGGCGGCCTCGGGGGCGACGCGCGCCTAGATGATCCCCTTGAGGATGATGTAGCCGAGGACGAACCCCAGGATCCACAGCGTCTCGGGGATGACGAAGAAGATCAGCACGGTCACGAACTTGCTCCGGTCCTCGGCGATGATCCCCATCCCGGAGGCGCCGATCCCGGACTGGGCCATGCCCGTGCCGATGAGCCCGCCCGCGATGGCGATGCCGGCGGCGATGATCGCCGCGGCGTTCGTGATGGCCGTCGCTGTTGCCATTGAGGGACCCCTTCCGGCCGCGCCGAAAAAGGTCGGGTATATAACGGGAGAGCCCGGGATTTGGGCGGTTTCCTCGGCGAGAATCGCGGGGCGCTCCGGGCGGGGGCTCGGGGGCCGCCCGCGGGGTCCCCTCCGAACCCTCTTCTAGCCCCGTCGGGTCGGCGCTCCGACGCCCATGAGCGAGGACCTCCAGCGGATCGCGGCGCAGCTCACCTCCGACCTCGGCCTGAAGTCCCCTCCGGTCCAGATCTCCTATCTGGAAGCCCCTCCCGCCGGGGTCGACAAGCACCCGGGAGGCGCCCCCTCGGTCTGCACCTTCTTCGCCGAGGGGCAGTCGAGGCCGTTCTACGCCGACCTTCCGGCCCACGAGGCCTGCGAGATCGGCGCCTTCGTCCACGGCATCCCGCCGCAGGGGGAGCTCGGGAGCCGGCTGATGGCGACGATCGGGATGATGCAGCAGGAGGGGTACCTGCACCCCGGCGAGGAGGCGAAGGTCCCCCACAACGCGAGCGCGCCGAAGTACGTCGCCTACGGCCCGCTCGGCTCCCTCCCGATGGCCCCCACGACCGTCCTGCTCTTCGCGCCGGCCCGGTCGGCGATGATGGCCCTCGAGGCGGCCCCCGAGGGGCCGGTCCCGATGAACGGCCGGCCGATGTGCGCGATCGTGCCGACGCTCAACCAGGGGGCGAAGGTCGCCCTCTCGCCGGGCTGCGTCGGCTCGAGGATCTACACGGGGATGGGCGACGACCGCGTCGTCGTCGGCATCCGGGGCGACCACCTCTCCGCCTACGCCGCGCAGGTCGCCAAGACCCGCCGCGCCAACGACCTCGTGCGCGCGGAGGACGAGCGAAGGAAGCGCGAGTCGACCCACCCGTACTCGCCGAAGTAGCGGGCCGGTCAGCGGCCGCCCGCGTCCGCGGGCGGCGCCGGTGGGGCGGCCGGCCCCGGCTCGGGGGTCCCCTCCGACCGGCTCATCCGCAGGAGGACGAGGGAGACCGCCAGGACCCCCACGTTGAGGGCGTGGGCCGTCGAGCAGACCGGGCAGACGGCCCCCACGACGAAGAGCTCGGTGTAGACGAGGTAGGCGACGACGCACATCCCGAGGGCCGAGAGGACCGCGAGCGTCTGCAGGTACCGTCGGTCGAAGGTCCGGTAGCCGGCGACCGCGAGCCCGAGCATCACGACGTACCCGGTGACCCCGATCGACCAGTCGGGGATCCCGAGAATGTTCGTGTGGCCGGAGGCGAGGACCTTCGAGCAGGAGAAGAACGGGTCCGGGGAGCAGACCTTCGTGATCGCCGGGTCGACGACCTCGTAGGCGGCGAAGGAGGCGGCGGCCAGCCCGGCGAGGGTGAGGACCACGAGGAGCGCGTAGAGCGTCTCCGCCCGGACCCTCGGCCGGTCGGGCGTTCCCTCCGTGCGCTCCGGCGTGCCCACGGTGGGGCCCCCCTACTTCAGCTCGGTGAGGTCCGCCGCGACTTCCGGCTGCTGGGCGACGGCCGTCGGCAGGCCGTTGTTTAACTTGACGATGATCGCCTCGATCTCGTACATCTCGCTCTCCACCGCGTTCCACGTCACCCCCGACTGGTTCTGCATCTGTCCGTAGGCCTGCTGGGGCGTGAGCGGCTGGCCGTTGGAGCCGACCAGCTGGGTCGGGTCGACGAGGCTGGCCCCGGCGTGGACGTAGGTCCCGCCGATGACCACGAAGGGAATGGTCCCCTGGGAGTCGTAGGTGGTGACGTAGGCCTGGTAGGTGCAGCTCGGGAGGCTGGGCGTCGTGATCTGGGTGTCGTCGTTCCCCTCGTACGGCTCGAAGGCGACGTACTGGCTCGTGAGCGATGCGCTGTCGAGCTCGATCTCCGGGACGCTCGGCGGGGTATCGCCCGGGTTCGAATGGTACAGGACGGTACCCGTGAGAGAACCGAACTGCATCAGGGCGAAGGCCATCGCCCAGCTCGAGGCCGAGCAGTACGGGCAGGCGATCGAGCCGTAGAAGAAGAAGATCGGCGCGCCGTTCGAGGTCCAGGCGGAGTTGGAGTACCGCGCCCAGCCGTCGTTCTCGCCCGCGGTCGCGCTCGAGGCGAGGGTGGGGCACCCCTGGGAGATCGCGACCAGGGCGAGCGAGCCCGGGATCACGAGGCCGAGGACGATCCCGATGGCGAGCGGGGTCCGGAGCGCCGGCTCCCAGCGGGTCGTCGACCGCAGCAGGGCGAAGATCAGCACGAAGACCGCGATGACGAAGATCAGGAGGGCGTCCAGGAACGGGAAGTAGATCCCCGGCCACGGGAGGACGAACGTGAGCAGGGCCCAGAGCCCGAAGAGCGGGGCGATCACGTAGCCGATCCGGAGGAGGAGCGCGGGCTTCGGGGTCCCGGCCCCCTCCCCGTTGGAGCCCTCGGGGCCGCTCGACTCGCCGGTGCGTCGCTGCGACCGCGACCGGCGCTGGTAGTAGAGGGCCCGGAGCTGCCGGCCCGCGTCCCCGCCGGCGGCGTCGGCCGTGAACTCGACGCGGGAGTCGCCCGCGATGCGCTCCCAGTCCCATCCCTTGGACCGGAGCCGCTCGACCTGGTCCCAGTCGACCATCCGGAGGGTCCGAGACGGAGGTCCTACTTTTGGTTTCGTCCCGAGGGTCGGCGCCTCGGTAATAGCCCCCGGCAGGTCCCGGGACGCCGATGCGCCTCACCTTTCTCGGCACGGCCGGTTCCTGGCCGACGAAGGAGCGGTCGGCGAGCGCCATCGCGCTCGACACGGAGCGGGAGCTGGTCCTGCTCGACTGCGGGGAGGGGACCCAGCGGCAGTTCTTCCAGTCCTCGCAGTCGTTCATGCGGGTCCGCCGGGTCTTCCTCACGCACTTCCACGGGGACCACTTCCTCGGCCTCCCCGGGCTCATCCAGAGCATGGGGCTCAACCACCGGACCGAGCCGCTGGACGTCTACGGGCCCCCGGAGAGCCGGGAGCAGGTCGACCGGGTCCTCGCCCTCGGGCACTTCACGCTCCGCTTTCCGGTCGTGGT
>JASHVI010000088.1 GCA_030039525.1 Thermoplasmata archaeon | reverse complement strand
GGCGGGTCACGAAGAGCCCGAATGGACGACCTCCGCAGGGCGCGGCGCGCGCGCTCGGGCGGGGCCCTCGTTTGGGATGGGACGGAGGGAGGTCGAGGCCGAGTCGAGGGGCACGAACTCCTCGGGAGCCGGGCCGTGGCACTCGAGCAGTAGGTAGGGAACCCACCCCCCGACCAGCTCCAGAGACTCTCGATACGGACTCAACGCGCGAGCCAGCTCCAGCAGCGCCATTCGCGAAGCGCCGTCAGCTCCGCGCTGTAGGCGGCCGCGAGGCGCGGGGTCATGGTGGAATGGCCCAGGTCAGCGCCTTCTCCCGAACTCGCTCGGCCTGCTCCCTTCCCCTTCCCGGGAAGTTCAGCAGGTCCACGTAGAGTTGCACGTCGCTGACGACGTTCGCCCCGGCAAGGCTCCGGGCGCCCTGAAAGACGCCGGGGTCGTACGGCTCCAGGAGCACCACGTTCGGTCCCGACGAGACGGGGCGAAGATCGAGAGCCTGGGCCAGTCGATCGGATCCGCTCTTGACGTACAGCCAGACCTCCTCGGACCGGACGAACGGGGCGACGAAGTAGGCGCCTGCGATTCCCGTCAGCGCGTACTCGATCCCGAGCCGCTCCGATGCGGCCGCGATGTCCGCGACGATCCCCTTCGAGCTCTGTCCAAAGGAGAAAGACCGGGAGATCCTGTTTCGCTCCATCGACCAGTTCTCGGCCCAGTCACGAAGCAGGCGGGCCGGTTCGGTCACTCGGATCGAGCGGTCCGCTTCCCGCATGACGTATCCCTTCGACTCCAGGAGCTCGGCCACGAGGTAGACCCCCGCCGGACTCATCTCGCACGCCTCCGCGAGGCCGGAGATCGTGGCCCGCTTTCCCGGGTCTCTCAGCAGCGCCCGAACCACACGAGTCGCCTTCGGGGCGAGGATCGATCGTAGCCCTCGCTGTTCCTTGCTCCGGGATCCCTCACCCACTCGGTCGACCAGGACCGAGGCGAACCGCAGATACGAGTCCCCCGCGAGATCCACGAACCCGATCCCTTCGGACTTGCAGAGCTCGCGGGACCGCTCACTGATGTAGGGCGCCGCGAAGACGCCGTAGGAGCCCGGCCTAAGCCTCCCCAGCCTTCGAAGCTGCGAGATCGCTCGTTCGGCGACCCGCGGCTCCCCACTCGACTTGACCTCGAGGAGGATTTCCTTCCGAATTCTCCCGAGGACAACCTCCGCCACCGCGTCGGCTCTATCGCTCGTCCCGGTCCGGACCTCCTGTAGAATCCGCTCGATCTTGAGGTTCGGCCAAGCTCGGGGCAGCTCCGCAAGGATGCGTCGGACAGTCTCCGCCTCTGTCCGGGGAGTGTTCACCAATTCAGGCATTTTCAGCATATGCTAAAAGTTGTCATTATACTAAAAGCCTTCGAGCGAGGCGGGACCTCGGCCGCTCCGGGCTGGAGGGGGGAGACCCGCGAGGCAGACCCTCCGAGGGCGAATGGACGAACGGCCGGGACGTCGCACCAGGGCAACATCCGCGACACCGCAGAAGCGAGGCTCGTTCGTCCCGGCGCAAGATTTTCTCCCGGCCCGGGGACCGGCTCGACTCCCTGCTCTGGAGGGGTGTGCGGGGCGCATCGCCTCCCATCGGCCGGGGATCAGCGGGGGCCTGTCCCCGATTCGATCCGGGCCGGCGCGCCGGCCGTCATCCTCGTCGATTTCCCGGAGGGCGGCTCACTCCGGCGGCGATTCGTCGGGATCCGGCTCTCGGAACTCCGGATCTCCCGGATCCATCGGAGTCGGCTCCGCCGGCGCCGAGGCGCTGCTCTGGCGACCTCGCTTCCGGCGGGTCAGGACCACCGCCGCCAACACGACCGCGACCACGGTGACGAGGAGGACGACGATCAAGGTCGAAGTGCCCCCGGGCAGGAGCGCGGAGACCCCGGTGTGGATCGTCGCGTTCGCGTAGCTCGTAACGTGGGCGGCATCGGTCACGGCGACGCTCAGGGCGTAGGTGCCCGATCCGCTCGGGGTGCAGTTCAGCCAGGTACCGTTCAATCCGGTGCAGCCCGAGGGAAGACTCGAGGCCTGCAGCGTATAGGGAGGCCAACCACCGGCGACCCGAATGTCGAGCGAGAGCCTCGCGCCGCTTCCCACGCTGGTGGCTCCCACGAGTCCGACCGTCAGCACGGGTCCGACCTCTACGGTGAGGTTCGGGAGCGACGTCCCGTTGGCGCGATCGTCCTTGACCGTCCCGCCGAACGTCTGGTCTCCCACCGCGGAGAAAGTGCAACTGCTTCCGAAAGTCCCGCCGGACCGGCTCGCCGACGTGCAGGTGCCGGAGGTGGGGGCGCCCGAGAGCGACGCCGTGGTCCCGGTCCCTCCTCCGGAGAGGGAGAACCGTATCGACGTCGCTGCTCCGACATCCGTCCGCAGCGGGTTCGGGCCGGTCCACTGGGCCTGGAGCGGTGGCTCTCCGTACGCCCAGCTGTTGCCGCCGACTCCGCCGAAGGCGTGCCCGCCGTACAGGATGAGGTCACCCTCCCCGGGGTCGAAGACCGCTGAACCGTAGGTCGGATCGGCCCCGAGCCCGGCCGCTCCGGTGAGGTTGGTCCAGCGGTCCCCGGAAAAGCTCCAGGTCGTCGTGTAATAGGTCGGGAGCAGTTCGGCGCTGGCGCCGCCGTAGAGGACCAGGTAGCCGTCGAGGGGATCGTACGCCATGGTCCCAAAGACGTTCGGCGGCGGAGAGCCCTGCACGCTGCCCGTGATGTTCGTCCACGAGCCGTTCGCGAACGCCCACGTGCCCAAGGGCTCGCCCAGTCCGCCTCCCCCGAAGAGGACGACCTCCTGCTCGGGGGGGTCGTACGCCATCTCGACCGACGCCGGCCCCGGACAGGCGTCCTCCGAGAGGTTGAGGTGGGTCCACAGCCCCGCCCGGTAGGTCCACGTAACGTTGCAGGACCCGCCGTAGTACAGCATCGCCGACAGCTCCGGGTCGTACACGAGGGCGCTGGACTCGGTGGACGGGGGCCCCGAGGCCGTGGAGCGGTTCGTCCACTCGCCATGGAGGTAGCTCCACGTGTCCGGCACGCCGAGCGGGCTCGAGCCCACTCCTCCGACCATCAGCACGTAGCCGTCGACCGGGTCCCAGGCCATGGCCTCCGTGGACAGCGCCGGCGGGACCAGCGTCGAATTGATGGGGGTCCACTCTCCCGCCTCGAGCGCCCACGTTTGATTCGAAGGAACGCAGAACAGGTTGTCCAGTCCCCCGGGAATGCACCCGCCGTAGAGCAGCGTGTACCCGTCGGCTGCGTCGTACGCCGTCGCGGCCGCGTAGTTCGCGCTCGGGCTCCGGTTCTCCGTGAGCGCGTACCACGCCGGGGTGGCCTCAGCGGCCGGGCGAGGAGCTTCCCGCCCCTCGGAGATCGAGCCGTTCCGTAGGAGGCCGATCGGCGCGGCCCCGCGATGGATCGGGTCCACCGCGGGGGTTGCCGCGCCGCTTACGAGCAGGACGGTGAGGGCGACGGCCATCAAGGGCCCGGTCACCCGGAAGCGCCGGAAGGCCCCGCTCGGCGTGTGGCCAATTCGCGGACGAGACGCCATGCTCCCCGGGCCGGCACGTAGCGGCTGTCGCCGGTGATTTTAGCGGTTCCCACCCTGCCCCAAGCCCCTCCCCCGGGGGGGCCCGCTCGTTCTGAACGACCCGAGCCCCCGGACCGGTGCGAGGCGCGGACGCGACCGACTCCCAACGCTCCGCTCCCGCCGCCGCGCGGTCCGCTCGGGAAGCCGAAGGCGCCAGGCGTTGGCCGGCTCGACGGGTGCTACGTCCCCGAGGGTGGCCGGCCCTCGGGTCCCTCGTGGAAGCACCGGCTGGCCCGTCGCGGCGCCCCAGCAACCGTGTCACCGGGCCCCCTCATGGGTCCCGCCCTCAGCGCTTCCGGGCAGCCAGAGGGCGCTCGCTCGCCGGCCCGTTGTGACGGTCGTTGCACGGCCCTCCCCGCTCGCACAGGTCGTGTCGGGCGCCTCGGCGTCCACCCCGCTCGAGAGATCGGCGAGCGGACGGCCGAGCCCTGTCGCCCGTCGGGCGTGCATCGACCGGCCGCTGGCGCAGCCACCGCCCTATCGGAGCGGGCGGAGAGGCGCGAGGCCCGACCCTGGTGGGTCCGAGCCCCGGTCAGTTGACGCGCACCGACAGCAGCCGGAGCGGCGTCACGGATCTCAGCCAGACGTACGCGTACACCGACTTCGGGCTCGTCCGACCACCCGCATCTCCGCCCACGTTCACTTGCAACCCCACGCGGATCGAGTATCGGGTCGACGGCTGCAGGGTGACGCGGATCGGCCCCGATCGGTCGAGGCGAACCACGGGGTGGTAGACGCCGGGAAGGTACGGGAAACCGCTGTGAGGAATGACCCAGGACCAGTTCCCCACCGCCGTCTGGTTCCGGACGTACGAGACGTCCACGAACTCCCAGACCGTGAATCCGGCCAGGGTGTTGGGGAGCCGGTGCGACCGGCTCTCGTGGAGTTCCACGAGCCCCTGCAGCTTCCCTGACCAGAGCGCCGAGATGTTGTAGACCCCCGCCGCGGGGACCGTGAAGCTCAGGTTCCCGACGCCCGCCTGCATCTCGAAACCGAACGAGCTCAACCCCGAGCCTCCGCACCCTGCCCGGTACCGCGTGGCCTCATCGGAGATGTTCAGGGAGAAGGCGCCGGCCGACGGGGTACCCCCGTCCGTGAACGGTCCCCCGGAGATCCCGGTCGTGCACCCGGTGACGCTGGCGTTGAGGGGAGAGAGGAAGACGTGAGACGACGAGAAGGGCGGGCCCCACACGGTGCGGGTGGCGGTGGGCGCCGCGAACGCGCTGGCCGACAGGAGGACGACCGAGAAGACGGCGATGCCGGGAACGCCCAACGATCCGAGGACCGAGTTCCACCGACGCGCCACCTTCGAGCTCCTCACCGTTCCGCAGAACGTCTCGCTAAAAGCTGTCGGGAGCATCTCAGTCGAGGGCGGCTCGCAAGGCACCCGGGCGAGGGCCGAGCCCCGGGGCGCCCGTCGGCGGCGACCCTCGCCACGGCCTCGCCGATCTCCAGGTCTCTCGGGTCGTGGGCGACGGGAGAACGGGGTCGATGTATCGCCCCTCGGACGAGGTGTCCGACCCCCGCGTCGGAACGAGGCAAGGGCCCCGTGCCCGGCGAGCGCTGACCACACCCGGACGGGTGAAGCGCACAGGAGCCTGGACCGGCCCCAAGGGCTCGGTCCTGGTCCCCGGCCTCGACTCGAACCCGGGACCCCTTCGTTCCGGCGATCGGATCCCCTCGGGCCCGGTCGCCCGGGTCTCCGCGCGGTCGCGAGCTCAGAAGGGACGGTTCAGCTCTCCTCGCCTTCCGGGCCCTCCGCTTCGCGGTCCGCGGAGAGGTCCTCCCGCCCGGGGCGACTCCCGGTCCCCTCCTCGGCGATCCGGGAGCGTCGGCGACCGCGCCGTTGCGCCAGTTCGACCGCCCCGACGGCTCCGGCCAGGATCGCGATGACCAGCGCGATCAGGACCGGCTCCGACAGGGTCGTGGGAGGTGGGGTGGCGCCGCTTTGGGCGGAGAAGGTTACGGTCAGGTTCGCCCCGGTCCCTTGGACCTTGATCACCTGCTCCGAGAGGGAGCCGGCGTATCCCGGGGTCGGCTCCACGGTCACGGGGTAGCTGCCGTTCGGCAGCTCCGCCACCAGTTCGAACGAGCTCCCCTCGAATCGCGAGGTACCCAGTTGCACGCCCCAGGAGGTGCCCCCGGGGAGTCCGGACTCGGTGAGCTCGACGGGGAACTCGAAGGGGCCGAAACGGATGTCGACCGTGGTGTTGGCCCCCAGGACCTGGAACCCCACGGGGCCCGACGGCATGTACCCGGGGATCGCGTCGAGGGTGTATCCGTACGAGCCGTTGGGCTCGTAGAAGGTCACCGCCGTCGAGTTGGACGTGAGATGGAGGGAGCGGACGGTGACCCCCCACCCGGTGCCCTCGGCCAGGCCGGTCTCCTGGAACGCCACCGAGTAGGCCGGGGTGCTGCTCGGGAAGAACTGGATCGGCTCGATGAGTCCGCGACCGGTGACGTTGACCGTTCCCGACGCCGGGTAGGCGGAGTATCCTTCGGGTCCGGTCACGAGGTAGGTCGCGGTCCCGTTCGGCGCGTCGAAGGTGATCACGGAGCCCGTGGTGTTGAGCGCGGTGCCCCGAAACTCCACGCTCCACGGCTCCCCCGTCGCGAGCCCGTAGGCCGCGAACTGGACCGGGACCTCGCTCGAGTTCGTGACGACCACGCTGAGCGTGCCGGAGATCCGGTTCGCCACGTAGAGCGACCCGAGCGTGCCGGCGGCCGCGAGCCCGTACGGCTCGCTCCCCACCGCGAGGGTACCGACGATCGACGCGTTCGCCGGGGAGATCACCGTGAGGTCGGCGTCGTACGAGTTCGCCACGTAGACCAGTCCATTCGCCGCGTCGAAGGTGAGCGCGTACGGGTAGTCGCCGACCGGCACCGTCGTGGGCGCCGCCGGGCTTACCGCGGAGTACACGCTCACGTTGTCGGTGAAGTAGTTCGCCACGAACAGCTGCTGCGTGGTCGGGTCCAGGGCCACGCTGGACGGATAGTCGCCCACGGGAAAGGAGCCCTCGAGCGCGCCCGAGCTCGGATCGTACTCGCTCACGTTCCCCCAGTTGCTGTTGAGCACGAACAGGCCGGAGGTGCTCGGGTCGAAGGCGAGGCCCGTCGGGTCGGAGTCGTTGCCGACGGGGAAGGTGCGCAGCACGGAGGCCCCCGATAGGACCGTGAGGGTCGAGTTCAGGGAGCTGGCCGCGAACACGTCTCCGGTCGCGGTGTCCACGGCGACGGCGGTCGGGAGATCGCCCACCGCCACCGCGCCGACCACCCCGGTGTCGTTCAGGATCGAGACGTTGTTCGACCCGTAGTTCGCGACGTACGACAGCCCGTTGACGGGGTCAAAGGCGATGGCGACGGGCT
>JASHVI010000087.1 GCA_030039525.1 Thermoplasmata archaeon | reverse complement strand
GATCGCGTCGACGACGCTGGCGACCCAGGTCTGGCCGTTGGTGATGTTCTCGGGCGGGTGGTCGGAGTCGGTGACGTTCGGGATGATCCAGGAGACGTCGGGGAGGGTCCCGTTGTGGGCGTCGGCGAAGAACTGCGACCGGGGCACGAAGTGGGAGGCCACGCCCGCGGCGTAGCTCTGGGCCCGGGCGGCGAGCGGGTTCCAGTAGTCGTAGGCGGTCCCGGAGGAGTAGTTCAGGTTGAAGCTCGAGATCGCCGCCGAGTAGTTGAGCAGCGTGAAGTCGTACTCCTTCCACGTCACGGAGGAGTTGAGGAGCTCGCCCTCGAAGGTGCTGGTCCGGTTCGCCTCGTCGAGGTAGAGGTGGTCGACCGCGACGGAGGCGGAGGCATTCTGGCCGATCTCGGGGATGAAGCTCTCCGTCGGCGGGCGGGCCGCCTGCTCGTACCAGTGGTTGGCGAGGCTGTAGGTGAGCGCGCCGGAGAAGTAGTCCTCCCCCAGCCCGTACTCCTCGGCGAGGTCCCAGTAGACCGGCACCGTCGAGCCGTTGTAGTGGCCGAAGGAGAGGAGGCCGTCGGCCGCGTAGAAGCCGTTCATCGCCCCGTGGTTCCAGGCCTGATGGGAGGAGTTCCACGTGTGCGCGAGGTCGTGCGGGAGGGACTCGTTGGCGGCCGTGAAGTTGTAGGGCACGACGCAGCCCGCGGAGGGGTTCGAGGGGTTCATCGGCACGCAGGTCCCCGACGGGACGCCGTTGACGGCGCTCGAGCAGTACGGTCCCTTGGTCGGACAGTAGACCCCGAACTCGCTGTCGAAGGCGTGGTTCTCCTGCATCAGGAAGACGATGTGGTCGATGTGGGCGTCGAACTTCGCGATCTTCGAGGTCGTCGCCGGCGCGGGAGAGGCCGGCGCCCCGGCGGCGGAGAGCGGCGAGAGCAGGAGCACCCCGACGACCCCGAGGCAGAGGATCGCCGCGCGCCGCGAGGCCCCCGAGGAGGCCCTCGGCCGGCGCCGCCGCTCGGCCACGGAGCCGGCCGGGAACGGGGCCCCGACCGTCCGCGGGCCCTCGCTCGGCATCCGTCCTCCGACCCCGGACGCGGGCTCAGTCGATGTCCGGGCCCTCTCCGTTCGGATAGAAGGTGATGTCGAGCGCGGGGCTCCACGGCTGGGTCGGATAGGTGTTGAAGTTCGTGGCGTTCTGGAGCGGGATCGGGTAGGCGAAGGTCTTGTTGTAGATGCTCGTCGAGAAGATGATCGGGACCCGCGGCGCCTGGTTGAAGTTGAAGTACTGCAGCAGCGAGGGGGCGTTGCAGTCGACCACGGTGAGGCACGGCATGTGGAACCGGTCCTCCACGAGCCGGAGCAGCGACTCGAAGTAGTCGGTCTGGTCGGAGATGTAGTTCTCCCGCGCGTAGGGGCTGATCACGAGCAGCGGGACCCGGAACCCGAGGGTCTCGTTCGTCCCGACCGCCATCGGGGGCGCGACGCTGTCGTAGAAGCCCCCGGCCTCGTCGTAGGTGATGAACAGCGCCGTGTGGTTCCAGTCCGGCGAGGACTCGACGGCGTCGACGACGCTGGCGATCCAGTCCTGGGCCCGGGCGGTGCTGTACGGCGGGTGGTCGGAGGAGTTCCCCGGCGGGATGACGTAGGAGACGTCCGGGAGGTGGCCCGACGCCGCGTCCGCGAAGAACTGGGTGTTGCTGACGAAGTGGCTGCGGAAGGTCGAGTTGTACGACTCGGCCTTCGCCGCCATCGGGTTCCAGAGCAACAGCGCCGTGCCGCGGGCCCCGTTGGGGTTGAGGCTCCCGATCGCGGCGGTGTAGTTCGGGGCGATCGGGTGGTCGTACCACTTCCACGAGACCGAGGCGTTGAGGAAGAGGTCCTCGACGGTCTCGGTCGCGTTCGCCTCGTTGAGGTAGATCGTCCGGTTCGCGGTGTAGGCCGTCGGCCCCGTCTGGAAGTTGTGGGCCTGGATCTCGGCCGGCGCCTGGCCGGCGATGAGGTGCCAATGGTTCGGCAGCGAGTCGCTCATGATCGAGGAGAAGAACATGTCCCCGAGGCCGTACTCCTCCGCGAGGTCCCACATGATCGGGGCCGTCGTCCCGGTGTAGTACCCGAACGGGTAGACGCCGGAGCCCTCGCCCTGGTAGAAGCCGTTCATCGACCCGTTGTTCCAGTCCGCGTGGGTCGAGTTCCAGCTGTGCGGCATCGGCTCGTGGATCGTCAGGTTGTGGAGGCCGAGCGGGAAGGGCTTCACGCACCCCTTGGAGGCGTTCGTGAGGTTCTTCGGGATGCAGATCCCCGGCGGCAGCCCGATGTTCTTCATCGAGCAGTAGGCGGTGCGCTTCAGGCAGTAGACGCCGTAGTAGTTGTCGAAGGCGTGGTTCTCCATCATCATGATCACGATGTGATCGATGTGGGTGTTGAACGCCGCCTGCGTCGGGACGTCGGCGCTGAGGTTCGCGTCGCCGCCGACCGGCTCGGTGAGGATGGTGTTTGGGACGAGCAGCAGTAGGATGACGACGGCGGCCCCCACGGGGGGCCCTACGAGCAGGCGCCAGCGTTCGAGCATGCCCGGGTCTCCTGGGCGCGCTACGCCCCCCGGCCCTCGGTGCCACGAGGAGGGGGGTTATACACCTTCCGTCCGATTCGCGCGGCGGTTTCCGGCGAGGAGGCGGGCCTTCGGGAGCCCGGGAGGCGCTAGCCGGGGGGGCCCATCGACGAACCCCGGACCGACCAGGTCTGGAGCCCGAGCGGTTCGAAGGCGAAGTCGACGACGCTGCCCCCGGAGGCGTTGATCGCCTTCGCCACCTCGGCCCGGCGCTGCGGGTCGCAGAAGAGCATCAGGTAGCCGCCGCCGCCGGCACCCACGAGCTTGCCGCCGAGGGCGCCGCCGGCCTTCGCCCGCTCGTAGATCCGGTCGATCTGCTTCGTCGAGATCCCGTCGGTGAAGTTCTTCTTCAGTTGCCAGCCGAGGTCGAGGAGCCGGCCCATCTCGTCGAGGTTGCCCCGCAACAGCTCCGCCTTCATGTCGAGGGCGAGGGCCCGGGTCGCGTCGAGCGCCTCGACGGTGGAGGCCCGCTTCTCCGTGTAGCTCGAGGTCTGGCGCTCGATGATGTCGTTGCTGTAGTGCCCGGTCCCCGTGTAGCAGAGGAGCATCCGGTAGGCGAGCTCGTTGAGGATCTCGTTCGGGATCCGGAGCGGCGTGACGACCGAGCGGTCCTTCCCGAACTCCATGAAGTTGAAGCCGCCGAAGGCCGCCGCGTACTGGTCCTGGCGGCCGCCCTTCATCCCGAGCTCCTGCCGCTCGATCCGGTACGCGAGCTCGGCGACCTCGTACGGCGTCCAGACGCTCCGAAGGTAGTGCTGGAAGGCGCCGACGAGCGCCACCGTGATCGTCGAGGAGCTCCCGAGCCCGGTCCCCGGCGGCGCATCGGAGTGGAGGTACAGCTCGACCGAGTCGGAGTGGCGGGCGTCCGGAGGCACCGGTCGGAGCAGCCGCAGCGCGGCCTTCACGAGGTCCAGCTCGCCGTTGTAGACGAGGTCCTCGGGCTTCTCGTAGTTCACCGACAGGTTGTAGTCGAGCGAGTGGACGCTGGCCCGCTTCGCGCCGTCGACGGAGATCGAGAGCGTCGCGTAGGCGAACTTGTTGATCGTGCAGTTGAGGACCGCCCCGCCCCGTTCCTCGGGGTAGGGGCTCACGTCGGTGCCGCCCCCCGCGAAGCTGAGCCTCAGCGGGGCCTTGCTTCTCAGCAGGTCCATCCGGGGAGCCGCTACGGGAAACGAGCCATAAGCGCTCCGGGGGCTCACTAGGGACGGAGGGCCCCGTGGGAGCGCGAGGTCGGCGAGGCCGGAAGGCGGCCGCGCCGCGGATCACCGTCGACGCCGTCTGGATCGACCGTCGAAGGGTCCTCCTCGTCCGCCGGCGGTTCCCGCCGTTCCGGGGCCGCTGGGCGCTCCCCGGAGGGTTCGTCGAGCCGGGGGAGAGCGTCGAGCGTGCGGTCGCGCGGGAGCTCGCGGAGGAGACGGGGCTCTCCGCCCGGCCCCGCCGGCTCGTCGGGGTCTACTCCGAGCCCGGCCGCGACCCGAGGGGCTCCACGATCACCGTCGCGTTCCGGATGGTCGGCCGGGCCGGCCCGCCCCGCGGAGGGGACGACGCCCGCGAGGCGGCCTGGGTCCCGCTCGCTCGGAAGGGTCGGCTCGCCTTCGACCACGACCGGATACTCGCCGACGCCCTCCGGCGCCGCGCGCCCGTCACGTCGAGGAGGTCGAGGGCCAGCTCGGGATTCCCTGCGGCCGGAAGCGGGGGATCCGCAGCAGGTGGAGGCCGCCGAGGAACCCCCAGAGGAGGATCGGCGCGATGATCACCCGCTCCATCCCGCCCGGACCGAGGCCGAGGTAGTCCCCCGAGGCGAAGAGCCCCATCGCCACCCACGTCACGATCCCCGAGAGGAAGGTGTAGAGCCGGAACCCCTTCCACCGGGTGTCGCGGACCATGGCGAGGCCCAGGAAGACGAGGGCGAAGCCCGAGAACAGGAAGGTCCAGAGCGAGACGAGGGAGTGTATGTTGCCGCCCAGGTACGGCGAGTCCTCCGGGAACGTCCCGACGAGGAAGGCACCGATCCCCGCGAGGGCGAGCCCGACCAGCCCGAGCCGCGCCGTCGTCTTCGGGAAGAACGCGCTCCGGATTAGCGCGGCCGCGAGGACCGCGAGGAGGCCGAGGATCCGGATCGAGGTGTTGAACACCAGCGCGTGCTCGGTGGTCCCGGGGCTGCCGAGGTCGCTCACGTAGTTCTGGGTCAGGCTGTACTTCGTCCAGGGGTACAGGACCTGGGCCACCGCCATCCCGACGAGGTACTGGAGGACCCCGACGACCATGAGCACCGCGCCGGCGTGCGCGGAGCGATAGACCATCGGGCCGAGAGCGGTCATCGCCCCCCGGGCCCGCCCGCCGGATCAATCCTCGCGGGCGTTCCGCTCGTAGGAGGCGTCGCTCGTGCGCTTCAGACGGGCACCGTCCCGGTCGCAGATCGGCCGGGCGCTGGGGGGCACGTCGATGACGTATCCCCCGCCGCATTTCGGGCACTCGTAGTAGGGCATGGGACCGACCTTCGCATTCGGCCTAGGCATATAAACCCCCTCTCGGCCGTGGCGGGAAGGCTACCGTGGGCACCCAGGGCGCCCGACAAACGAAACCGGGGCTGCGGCTCCGCGCCCAGGGGGCGCTCCGGAAGGCCCCGGAAGCCCGGGCTCGATTCCTCGGGCTCGACGCCTATCGGGTGGGCCGCGAGCGGGCCCGATACGAGGGGACGCCCCAGCGCGAGCTCTTCCGGGCGCTCCGGGCCCGGTTCCTGGCGCGCCATCCCGGGACGGCTCCGTGGGCGGCCGACCTCGGCTCCGGTCCCGGCCGGTTCTCGGATGAGGTGGGCCCGCCGGAGGCGGCGAAGGTGCTGTTGGACCTGTCCCAAGTCGCCCTGCTCGCCGCCGCCGATCCGGGGTCGCCGGGGTCGAACCTCATCGTGCGCCACCGGGTGCGCGGCGATGCGGCGCGCCCTCCCCTGCGGGGGGCCCGATTCGGGTGTGTCGCGCTGCTCGGGAACGTCCTCGGATTCTCGGGTGGCGGCTGGCGCACGACGCTGAGCGCGGCGGCGGAGCTCCTCTCGCCCTCCGGGGTCCTGCTCCTCGAGGCCGTGGCGGGGCCGGGCGAGCGATCGCGGTACCTCCACCGTCTGCCCGCGGGAGCCGTGGCTCGCGCGGTCCGTGGGCCGGCCCGATGGGTCCAAGGCCGGATCGGCTCGGAGGGGTTCGCCCGCCTCCCGGCGCGTGCCGCGACCCGGAGCGAGTTCGTGCGAATCCCCCGCCCAGAGCTCGGGGAAGCGTTGGCCCGCGTCGGACTGGTCCCTCAGGAGTGCCTCGCCGTCGCCCCGGCCCTCGGGAGCGAGATCGAGCGAATCCAGGCCGTGGCCCGAGATCCCGCGGCCTGGGATCGACTGCTCGCGCTCGAGGAGACCCTCGGCCGGGACCCGGCCCGTTGGGAGCACGCGGCCGCCTACCTCGTGGCTGCGTCGAGGCCTACCGACTGACCGAGCCTCTCCGGGAGTGAGCTGGCGGGTCACCGTCGCTGCTCGTCGGGGCGGCCGGGAGCCCGACCCCGTCGCCCTGCGACCCCCCGGCACGCCGGTGTCGTGGGCGGAGACCACGCCGCCCCCGGCGGCGGATTTAAGTAGGGTTCCCCGCCCTGATTTTCACGCCAGGGGACCCTCGTGGTCGGCAGCCAGGCCCCCCCGGTCGCCGCGAAGACCCCCGCGGCGCCGGGGCTCCATCACCGAACCGTGGCGCGCGTCGCCTCGCCCTCTCCGGAGGACCTCGACCTCGCCCGGGAGGACGCGCTCCTCCAGCTGCGGATCGGGCGGTCGGCCCACTACTACGCCGTCCTGGTCAGCGCCACCCTCGCCCTCGACGGCATCCTGGTCCTCTTCTTCCCGCCGAGCCTCGCGGGCCGCTCCTGGAGCTTCTCGAACCTCTACTTCCTCTTCCCGATCGTCGCGGCGGGGCTCTTCCTCTCGATCTTCGCGCTGTTCGTGAAGTGGGAGGAGTACCAGCTCTGGCCCTGGGAGTGGCACTTCTGGACGACCGTGCTCGCGGTGGTCGCGAACGCGGTCGCGGCGTACCTCTACCTCGCCGGGCTCTTCGCATACGGCCCGACGGCCTCCTGGCCGCTCGTTCCCGGCCTGCTCCCGCTCGCGGTCGGTGGGATCGCGCTCGCGATGGCCGGGCTCAGCCTCACCTGGACCTCCCGGTCGGAGCGCCAGCTCGCGAGCCTCCTCTCGGCGCTCCTCCCGTTCGGCCTCGCCTTCGTGCTCTTCGTCCCGGGGCTCTCCCACGCGGCCCTGATCAACGCCCTCGCGGTCGCGCTCCTCCTCTCCGCCCTCCTCTTCCAGACCTCCGGGTCCTTCCTGCACCTCATCTCCTCGGGGACCCGCGCGCACGAGCGCGAGATGATCTCTTCCGGCCAGACCCGGCTCTTCGTGATGGCCGACGAAATGCGTCGGCTCGAGGACTCCCTCCGCCTGAGGGAGTCGGCGGTCGCGGAGCGCGAGGCCGCCCTCGCGGACGGCGAGGACTCGGTGAAGCGCCGCCTCGAGGCCCACGGGGAGGCGAACCAGGACCTCGTTCGGATGGAGGCCGAGATCCGGCAGCGCTCCGAGGCGCTCGCCAAGGAGCAGACGGAGTGGGCCGCGAAGGCGGCCACCGCGCAGAACCTCTGGAAGGCGGCCGAGGACAAGGAGGCCGACCTCGCCCGGCGCGAGGCCGAGCTCATGGCCCGGATCCCGGGGCTCTCGCAGCGGGAGCAGACCGTCGCCGCCCAGCAGGGGACCGTCGCCTCCCGGGAGGTCGAGCTCTCCCACCTGCAGGACGAGGCGACCCGTCGCATGGAGGTCGTCCGGGAGAGCGAGGCCCGGCTCGACGCCCGACGGCTCGAGCAGGAGCGCCGCGGCGCGGAGCTGCTGCGCCAAGAGGCGGCGTTCCGGAGTCAGCAGACGATGGCGGCGGCCTCCGAGGAGGAGCGGGCCGCCAGCGCCCGCCGGCTCGCGGAGCTGGAGGCCCGCGAGACCCGGCTCAACCAGCTCCAGATCGAGCTCGACGACCTCCGGGCCTCCGTGGCCCTCAACACGGAGGAGCTCACCAAGTCCTCGCAGGGGCTCACCGAGCGCGAGCAGCGCCACGCCCAGGCGGAGGCGGAGCTCGCGAAGCGGAACGCCGCCGTCGGGCTCCGCGAGGCCGAGGCTCAGGATGCCAAGGGGCTCGCCGAGACCCGCCGCCAGGAGTTCGAGAAGGCTCGGACGGCCCTCCAGGAGCGGGAGCAGGCCGCGACCGGCCTACGTTCCGACGCCGACCGTCGCCTCGGGGATCTCCAGCGCCGGGAGCTGGCGCTCACCGAGCGCGAGCAGAAGGACCTCGTGAAGGAGCAGGCCCTCGCCGCGCGGGAGGCGGCCCTCGACCGCCGGGAACGCGAGTCCCGGAGCAAGGCCGGACCGACCCCCCTCCCCACCTCCGGCCTGCGGCCGGCCGCTGTCGCGGCCCCGGTCGCGGCCGCCCCGGTCCCGGAGCCGACGCCGGACCGGGGTCGCCGTCGCCTCCCCGACCGGGCCTCGATCGGATCCCCCCGGATGGACGACCTCCTGCTCGGAGGTCTTCCGTCCCGCTCCCACGTGCTGCTCGAGGGCCCCCCGTTCAGCGGGAAGGAGGTCCTGCTCTACCAGTTCCTGGCCGAGGGACTCCGTCGCGGGGAACCGGTCGTCATGCTCGCCGGCGGGCGTCCGGCCGCCGAGGTCGCGCAGGCGATGGCCGCCGTCCTCCCGGAGTTCTCCGAGCGCCAGGCGAAGGGGCAGGTCCACTGGGTCGACGTCGTCGAGGCCCCCCCGGACGGGAAGGCCCGGACGCCCGCCGGCACGGCTGCGCCGGCCGCCGATCCCACGAAGCTCCTCTCCTCGCTCGTCGCCGCCGCGCGGCGCGCCGAGGCGGACCACCCGAACGGGTTCCGGGTCGGCGCCCTCGGCTTCGCCCATCTCTTCGCCGGCCTCGAGCCGGCGAAGGGCGCCGTCTTCTTCCAGAACTTCGTCGGGATCCTGAAGCCGCGCGCCGCCCTCGCGGTCTATGCGATCGACCCGAGCCTGCTCCCCGAGGCGCTCACCGGCGCGCTCCGGTCGCGCGTCGACGGCGTCATCGAGTTCCGGGACGAGCGCGGGAAGCCCCAGCTGGCGGTGCGCGGGCTGGGCGACGTGGAGACGCGGGACTGGGTCGAGTACCGGAGCGCCCCGCAGGGACTCTCGCTCGGCTCGTTCTCGCTCGAGCGGATCCGGTAGACCGCAGCGGGCGGCCCGGTCGCCGAGGCCGAGTAATCATCCGGCCCCTGCGGTTCGGGACGTCTGCCCAAAGATTATGAGACCGTTGTTGGCTCGTTTCGCGATGCCGACCGCTCCTTCGGCGACCGAATCCGCCGCTCCGCCCCGGCCGAAGTCGATCGTGTCTCCCCGCTTGGGGCTCGCGCTCGGGCTCACCGCTCTCCTGATGCTGCTCTCCCCGATCGCGGCCTCCGGGTCGTTCGCTCCGGCCCCGGCCG